>DATGJN010000060.1 GCA_035295165.1 bacterium | reverse complement strand
ACAGCCGTGACGTGCGGCGGGCGATCTCGGGCGGCACGGTGGTCACATGCGACGAACAGGATCGCATTCACGACGACGGCCTGGTCGTCTGGCAGGGCGGCCGGATCATCTATGTGGGACGCCGCGACGGGTACACGCGGTTGCCAGACGAGCAGTGGCTCGACGCCTCCGGACACTACGTCCTGCCCGGACTGATCAATCTCCACACGCACACCGTGATGACGGCGCTGCGAGGACTCATCGACGACGTCCCCGCCAGCGCATGGCTCCCGCGGGCGCTGGCGCTGGAATCGCGGATGTCGCGTCAGGACCGCTACTGGTCGTCGCTGGCGGGAGCGTGGGAACTGCTGCGACGAGGGGTGACGTTCATCGCCGATCGCGGATCGGGCATGGGGAAGGCGTCACAAGCACTCTGGGACAGCGGGATCCGCGCCGTCGTGACCCAGACCCTCACGGATCAGGCCGGGGACCGCGCCTGGTCCGAATCTGAGGACGTGCTGGACCGCTGGGGCACCAGCCAGACGAGCCGGATCTTCGCCGGACTGGGCCCCCACGCCACCGACACCTGCGGCGACGCCCTGCTCGCCAGGGTGCGAGCGCGAATGGAACAACTCGGCGCGCTGACGTTCATCCACGTGGCGCAATCCCGCGACGAGGTCGCCGCAGCGCGACGGAGAGGCGACGACGGATGCGTGCATCTCCTGCACCGCCTGGGATTGCTGGGCCCGCGCGTCGTTGCCGCCCACTGCACGTACCTCGAACCGGGAGAACTGGAACTCCTGGGACGCACCCGCACGGTCATCGCCCACTGCCCCGTCAGCAACGCCAAGATCGAAGGCGCAGTGGCTCCCGGGTGGCAGCTGTGGAAGGCCGGAGCGCAAGTCGCCCTGGGCACCGACTGCGTCGCGAGCAACAACACCATGGACCCGTGGTTTGACCTCAAATTCGCCGCCCTCCATCACAAAGTCGCATCGGGCGACCCGCAGGCCCTGCCGTGTCGAACGGCCTTGTCCTGGGTCACGCACGGAGCCGCGCGCAGTCTCGGCCTCGACGGCGATATCGGCGCCTTGTCGGTCGGCGCTCGCGCCGACATCGTCACCCTGCGGAGCGACGTGCCCAACGCCGTGCCGGCACCGGACCCGTGCTCGCACCTCGTCTACTCCGCTTCTGGAGGCGACGTCGACACCGTCGTGATCGACGGTCAGCCTGTTTTTGAACACGGTGCGCCGCCGCACTTGGACACCGAGCGCATCCGCCATGAACTGTCCAGGATCAGAGCGACCCTTGTGGCCTAGCCGGAAACGCCGGCGGTGTGAGGGGAACGCCTCCGGGCCGAGCCGTCACGATGCATACCATATATGCTCACCGTGCCGACGGGCCCGACCCTGCGGTTGATCCCGCGCCTCGACGTGACCTTCGAGGAGTGGTCGGCGCGCCGATCGCACGCCATCCCAGCCGCCGCCCACGGTAGGGAAACGGACCGCCCAGGCTGAAGATGCGGCCCGCGGCAAAGGGAGGTGCTGGATGACCGTGCAACCCCGCTCGCATAGCCGCGGGCTCCTCGACCGGCTGGCCGCCGACGGCGCGGTGCTCTGCGCCGAAGGATACCTTTTTGAGCTCGAACGGCGAGGCTATCTGCAAGCCGGTGCGTACGTCCCCGAGGTCGTCCTCGACCACCCGGACGTAGTGGCGCAGTTGCACCGGGAGTTCGTGCGGGCGGGCAGCGACGTCGTCGAAGCGTTCACGTACTACGGTCACCGCGAGAAACTGCGGCTCATCGGCAAAGAGGATCGCCTGGAGGCCCTGCAGCGCAACGCCCTGTCGATCGCCAAGGCGGTCGCAGCGGAGAGCGCCGGGGACCCGCCCCTCGTCGCGGGCAACATCTCGAATACGACGATCTACGCCCCCGGCGACGCGGCCGTTGCCGCGCAGGCGCGCATGATGTTCGACGAGCAGGTGGCGTGGGCCGCAGACGCGGGCGTGGACATGGTGATCGCCGAGACGTTCTCCTACCACGGCGAGGCGCTGCTCGCGTTGGAGGCGATCAGACGGGCGGGCTTGCCGGCGGTCGTCACGCTCGCCGTGCACCTGGACGGGCTGCGCGACGGGGTGCCGCTCGAGGAGAGCGTCCGCTCGCTCGAACAGGCGGGCGCGGACGTGGTGGGTCTCAACTGCGCCCGCGGTCCCGCGACGATGCTGCCGCTGCTGCGCGCCGCCCGCAACGCCGTCTCGTGTCACGTCGCCGGGCTGCCCGTGCCATACCGGACGACACCGGAGTCCCCGACGTTTCAGTCGCTGCGCGACCCGGCCGGTGACAGCCTGCCGACGCCGCGCTCGTTCCCCGTTGCCCTCGATCCGTTCACGTGCACCCGCTACGAAATGGCGGCGTTTGCCCGAGCGGCCTACGACCTCGGGGTCCGCTACATTGGGGTCTGCTGCGGCGGCGCGCCGCACCACGTGCGGGCGATGGCGGAAGCGCTGGGGCGCAGTCCCGAGGCCAGCCGGTACTCGCCGGATATGTCGAAGCACTATGCCTTCGGAACTGATCCCCGCCTCCGGAGGCACAACCGCGACTACACCTCCAAGCTGTAGCGCGCGGCGCACCCGCAGGGATGCCACGATGACCCTCCCGCCCCACACCAAGTACCTGATCGTCGGAGCCGGGGTCCACGGCCTGAGCACGGGGTACCATCTCGCACGGGAGCTCCGCGCGCGGGGCAAGGGAAGCGGCGCGGACATCCTGATCGTCGACAAGACGGGCGTCGCCGCCGGCGCCTCCGGCATCGCCTGCGGTGTGATCCGCAACAACTACTTCCAACCCGCCATGCGCGCACTCATGGCCCACAGCGTGAGTGTCTGGGAGCGCCACCCGGACGTGCTGAGCTACCATCCGGTGGGCTATATGCAGATTAGCCCCGAAGTGATGCACGAAGGCGTTGCGGCGATCCACGCCCAACAACAGGCCATTGGATACCCCTCGGTGTTCATCGAAGGGGCGGCCGAGTGCACCACCTACATGAAAAGACTCTTCCACGACTGGCGCGCACGGGGCATCACGTCCGTCCTGCACGAGAAGAAGGGCGGCTACGCCAACAATAGGGCCTCGATGGTGGGCCTCTCGCGCATGGCGCTCGCCGAAGGAGTGCGCATGGCCACCGACGTCCGCGTCACCGGCTTCCGGCAATCGGGCGGAGCGATCGCGGCGGTGGACACCGACCACGGGGTCGTAGCGGCGGACTACGTCGTGCTCGGCGTCGGCCCGTGGATCCGGTCCGTCTGGGCCATGCTCGACCTGCCGATGACGATCACCGTGGTGCTCGGCGGGAACGCGCATCACGGCGTCAAGATGTGGCGCTACCTGTGCCTGCAGGAGGGCACCCTCGGGGTCGACCCCAATTTTCAGCAGACCAACGACGGCAGGATGCCGCCGGTCATTCACGTCGACACGGACGCACCGCTGTACTCCGACATCGACGGCGCGCTGATCACCGACCAACTGTGGGGCATCTACTACAAACCCGACTTCATGTTCGACGGAGTCCAGGGCGGCGCCGCGCCGCGTCCGGTCGACAACGACGACGCACCCATCGATCCGTACGGCACCGAGTCCCCCGAATTCGTGGTCGGCGAGGATTTCGTCCGCCTGTGGTGCTCGGCACTAGCGTTCTGTCAAACGCGCTTCGAGCACAAGGCGTCCCTGTACAGACGGGAACCGTCCGGGGGCCTGGGAGCCTTCACGCCTGACAACTTCCCCGTGTTCGACGTCTTCCGGCAAAACTGCTACGTGATCGCGGACTCCAATCACGGCTTCAAGATGATCGGGGTCGGCGAGCTCGTCGCGAAGGAGATCCTCGGCGAATCGAGCGCGATCCTCCAGCCGTTCCGCTTCTCCCGGTACGCCGAGGGGAACTTGCACCCGGTCTCCACGAGCCCGTTCCCCTGGAGCTAGACAATACGTCCGGCATCGACGCACGCGCGTGGAGATCACTTGCCGCTCCGCACCAGTCGATGGAGCAGCCAATACGCGACAAGCGCCGGCGCGGCGCCGACAAGCACCACGACGAGCGCGTCGGTAAGGATAGTGAGACCGGCGGGCATCGCCACGTGCCCACGGAGCCACAGAATCACAATCAGCGCCAGCGCGGACCCCAGGATCGCGACCAACCAGCCGAACATCATGAACATGCCCGTC
This sequence comes from bacterium, assembly GCA_035295165.1. Lineage (NCBI taxonomy): Bacteria > bacterium. The sequence continues at coordinate 8,785 of DATGJN010000060.1, read as the reverse complement.
GTTCTCCGTTGCCTGAAACGTACGCAACGATGTCACGTGTGCCTCGCGTTGGCGCCGGAGTGCGGCCGCCCCGCCCCGCGTCTCCGCGGTCGGGCGCGAACGCGCCGGTCGCTGCGCTCCGTCGGCCCCGACCTCACGCCGTGGAAAGGAGATGCCCCCACCATCGATATGCGGGTCGCAGACACGGCCGTGCAGATCCCGGCGCTATCGAAGATCGGTCTCGTCTCTGCCGTCTCCCCTGCCTCGGGAGACCCCGGACCTGACCCGCCCGGAGCTCTCGGCTGATTCACCGCTGTGGCCACGCAGGAAAGAACGTTGGAACCTCGATCGGCACCGGCCTGTACGCGGTAGAGCACCAGTCGCGTCACACTCTCGACCTGATGCACTTCTCCAGATCGGAAACGGACAGTGCCGCCGGGACCCAGGCGCTGTTCAGCGTGGGCATTGCGGAAGATTGCTTCACCTTCCAACACGTAATCGATCTCGTCCGCTGCGGAGTGGCTGTGAATCCGCGAAATCTGTCCGGGTTCCCAGCAAGCAAGGCTCACGCCTGAACGTGGCGAATCGGCAAGGGATTTCTGGATGTGGTGTGCAGACGAGAACTCCTGTGTGCCATGGAGATCGAGGAACTCCATGCTTCCTCCGTAGTGGCGCCGGCATTCGTCGCGAGCATCCGGACAGTGTCGCGTTTCCACCAGCACGTCGAGCTATTCCTTGCCAAACCCGCCTGCGCCCAGCACACCTGCCGTCAAGAAGTTCCGCAGGAGCAAGAACACGACCAAGATCGGGAGTAAGGTCACAATAATCGTCGGGCTCAGGATGTTAAAGGCGAGACTTTGGAGTTGAGCCTTGATTTGAATGATGCCAACCGGGAGCGTTTGCCACTCGCTCTCCGTCATCAACGTGACGGCGTACAAGAACTCTTTCCACACAAAGACAAAGACGATCAAGAATGTGGTCGCGAGCCCCGGCGTCGTAAGCGGCACGAGAATGCGCAGCCACGTCTGGAACTCACCAGCCCCGTCCACCCGCGCCGCATCAATGACCTCCTGCGGGATCGCGACGAACGCACTCTGCATGATCAACAGCGCCCACGGGAGGTTCAACGCGACGTAGGGCAGGATCAGACCGAGCCAGGAGTTTCGCAGGCCAACAGCCTCCTCCATCACGAACGTCGGGATGAGATAGATCACCCACGGGACCGCGATCACCAAGACAAGAAATGCGAGAAGCGCGCGTTTACCGGGGAACTCCTTGCGCGCTAGCGGATAGCCGCCGAGGGCGCCAAAGACCAGGATCAGAACCACCGAGGTTCCAGTGACCGCCAGACTGTTGACGAGAAATCGCCCGAATCCGGCGAGTTGTGTGAACACGTACACGTAGTTGACCAGCGTCCACCGCTGGGGCAGGATGGTGATCGGGTAGTGGTAGATCTCCGTGTCAACTTTGAACGAAGTCAGCAGCAACCAGGCGAGCGGGAACAGAAACGCTGCGGCGACGCCGCTTAGCAAGGCGTAGTGCAGCGGCTGACGCTTCATTCTCCACGCTCGCGCAACGCGCCCGCGGTCGCGAGGCTGAACCCCACGATGAGGATCGCGGTGAGATAGGCGGCTGCTGCGGCCGTCCCCATCTCGAAAAACCTGAACGCCCGTGTCCACGTGTAGTAGTACAGGGTGAACGTCGCGTTGCCGGGGCCGCCTTGCGTCAGCACGTAGGGAAGATCGAACATCTTGAGCGATTGCGTGATCAGGTAGACGGCCACCACCGTCATCGTCGGCCTGAGGGCCGGCACCGTCACGTAGCGCACTTCGCCCCAGAACGTTGCGCCGTCCACCTTCGCCGCGTCGTACAGGCTCTGGGAGATGCTTTGCAGACCGACCAGGAAGATCACCATCGGAAACGCCAGTTCCTCCCAGACAAAGATCGGCACCATCACGTACAGGGCGAGCGACGGCGAGAGAAACCACTCAGGCGGCCGGGTACGAACGAGGGCCTGCCACGCGATGTTGACGATGCCGAAGCCGGGATCGAGCAGCCACAGAAACACGACCGCGCCTAGTGACGGCGGGATGATCATCGGCAGCGCGATCGCCAGTTGGAGCGTCGTGCGCCCGCGGATCACCTGGGTGAGCGCGATGGCCACAAGCAGGCTCAGCGCAAACGCGATCGCGAAGAACGGGATGCCGAACTTGATCTGGTTGGCGAGCGCGATCTGGAACACCGGATCCCTGAGGACGGCAGCGTAGGTGCCCAATCCAACCCATCGAGGGGCCGCATCGTACACATAGTTGTACGCGGTGAAGCTGAAGTAGAGCGACCGGAGCATGGGATAGGCGATGAACACGCCCATGAACACGAGCGCAGGACCGAGGTAGAGGTAAGCACTCCAGGCTCGCTCGCGCATCAGCACACGCAGGCGGAGGAGCGTGATCGCTCCTCCGCCTGCCGTCGGAGTTCTGTGGAGCTCACCCGTTGTATCCGAGGAGCGTGAGGTCGATTTGCCGCGTCGTAATCCCGTTACGGATGTTGGCCAGTGCCTGCACGGGATCCGTCCCCTGCAAGATGACCTTCTGGGTCTCCGAGGTGAACAGCTCTCCAAGTTGCGCAATGCCCTTGTACTTGGGCTCAAGCGTTGAATTGCTCACGACCCGCAGCGTCGCTTCCGCCTCTCGCTGGAACCACTTCACGTGGCTGTAGGCCTCCTTCTGGGACGGCAGCTTCCCGTAGTTGTTAAACGTCCAGACCTGGGCGGGCAGCGACAGTACCTGCTCCCGAATGAACTGCTCGGCGAGCGCCTGGTTCGGCGAAACCTTCGGAATGTAGGCGTTGTGAGTGTACGTGATCGAACCATGGCGTTCCGCTCCCGGCCAATAGATCCAGGACACGTTCTCCGCGCCAAGGTTCTGCGCCGACTCGACGGCCCGGGACACGGTCGTCGCGTGGGCCGGGATCAGACCGGCCTTGAAGTTACTGAGCGCCACACCCGACGCCGTCGGCGCGATGTCGCCGAACAGCAGGTTGGCCTTCTGCAGGCTTCGATAGAACGTCAGGATCTTCACGGCGTCGGGGCTTTCGAAATCGAGCATCTTCGGGTCGCTCTTACTATAGATGCTGCCCCGCGCGCCCACCAGCGGCGCGAGATAGTTGTGCAGGCCGAACTCGTTGTCCCAGTCGAGCCCGAGCCCGTAGCCCTTGGGCGACACCGCCGCGAGTTTGCGGAAGTAGTCGACCATCTCCCCAAGGTCCCACGCCGGGATCGGCCTCGGGTTGCCCGCGCGGTCCACGAGGCCGGCGGCACGATACATCTTCATGTTGACCTGGACGCCAATGACTTCGCCCAGGAACGGTACCATGGGGTAGTACCACCCGCTGCCCTGCGCAAACCGGACATCTTTGAGAAACGTCGGGATAAACTTGTCCTCCCCGACCCCTTTGACGAACCCGGTCATATCGACCAGTAGGTTCCGACCAACGAGCGGCGCGACAAACAGCGGAAGCCCGACCACGATCACGTCCCACTCGGTCCGCCCGCGCGACCACGTCAAGAGTTCCGGTGAGATGTCATTGTCCGGGGTCGTCTCGAACTTGAGCCCGACACCGTGGGCCTTCCCAAATGCCGTGCCCCACTGTTGCAGGTTGAACTTCTTGTACACCCATGACTCGGCGCCCATCCGCAACGTCCGAGCCTGCGCCTCACCCGCTCGCGGAAATCCGATGCCTCCGGCCACTGCTAAGCCCGCACCCGCGGCGGCCTTGACGAACGTCCGACGTGGCATGCGACGTGCCGTACGCTCCGTGTTCATCTGCACTCCCTCCTCTATTGTCTCCCCGAGACTACCGGTGGCCCTGGGGAAGGTCCTCGTCGCTCATCCATTACGTACAGTTCGTCTTCAACCGCGGCAATGATCCGCGCTGCGAGGGAGCGGTCTCGAGTCGAGGCGGTGCCAACCCCGTAGCTCGGGACCGCCACCCAAGACGCGACGCGTTGCTCCGCGCGATACCCCCATTCTCCTCACTCATGTGACGCCCCCGCACAGACGCGCTGCGGGCGTACAAATCCAGGCCGGCCGCCCGCAGCGCCGTCAAGGCGACGACAACCGGCGCATCGATCGCCACCGCCGCGTCGATGATCATCTGCGGGAGGTCAACATCCATCGTGCTGAACGCACCCACGGCGTCCCCGCCGTCCCGGACGTGCAAGAGCAACGGCTCGAGGCTCACGAGCGCCATTGGACACCCCCGCCGCGTGCAGCTCATCGAGCGCTTGGCGAGCCGTCCAGCGCTCCCGAATCACGCGACAGAGCGCCTGGGTCATCGCGTGGGGAGACCGATGTTCGAAGATGTTGCGCCCGACCGAGCAGCCGATCGCGCCCGCGCCGATCGCCTGTTCCATCCGATCGAGCAGCGCCGCGTCACTGAGCCGGGTGCCGCCCGCGAGAATCACAGGGCGGCGTGTGGCTTCCACGATCCGTCCAAACGACTCTACATCCCCGCTCCAGTTCACCTTCACGATGTCGGTCCCGAGTTCGGCACAAAGCCTCGCGTTCCGGAACAGGTAGCCCGCGTCCAGGGTCCCCCGAACGTCCGTCGCGCCGGCGTATGCGTTCGGCCATTCGGCTTCAGCGATGAACGGCATCGCCCAGCGGTCGCAGGCCTCGGCGATCTGTGACACGTACGAGATCATCGCTGGCTCGTTCTCTCCCGCCAGCGCGACGTAAGCCACGACCGCGTCCGCGCCGGCGCGCAACGCCCTCGCTACCGAGTTCACCGGAGTGACGACCGCCCCGCTTGGCCGGCCCGCGGCTGAGGCGGTGAGCATGATCGCGAGCGCGGTCGTGCTGCGGAATTCCGGCACCACTTGGTCGAGCAAGCCGGCGCCCAGCATAAAGACGTTCGCGCCCCCCTCCACGGCCTCACGCGTTCGAGCCCGGATATCGATTAAGCCGGTCAGCAGCGTGGGGGAGGTCATGGCATGGTCCAGGGCGCACACGACACCCTGATAAGCGACACCCTGGCACGAACCCGAACTTGATGTTGCGCGGGGTCCGACACTGAGCAAGTGATGATTTCCGCTCGTCGCGCTCCGGTAAAGCATACCGCTCAGCTTTCCACCAACGACCTCCAAGAGACAGTCACTGTCCGCTCACGCGGATGTACACTCGCCGAACCGGGGCGATATGTCCCTTATGTCCCCAGGGCACCGCGATGGCTATGCGGAAACTACACGCCAAGCATCACAGTGTCGTCATGGCCTGTTATGAAATCCCCAGCGAGACAGTGCCCGCAACGAGGGCTGGCAGCGAGTTTCTGCTTTGCCGATCATAGGACCTTCTGGGGCTTTCGGTATCCCGCTGGTGGACACCAGCCCACGTCACGACTGCAGCCCCAACGTTGAGCGTGTTAGCAGCATTGTCGCCGGGCCTTGGAACAAGGAGGGTGAAAACATGACAGAACCACCGGCGCGTCGCATCGGGTTCCTTGGACTCCTGAAAGTATTCTTCAGCGACTACCATGTCGACATCGCGAAGATCAATTGTGCTCGGATATATTCCACGTTTTCAAGCACAAATGAAAAGGGGGGCGGAGTTTTCGAGACCCGCCCCCCTCTATTACGCTATCTAGTTCTCGTTACCAACGGCCCCATTGATCGCGGTGGTAATCACGTGCATAGTGCCGATTATCCCAACAAGCCTGGTCATAGCGCCGGTCCCGTCCCCAGAAGTGCCCGTACCGGTCGCTCTGACAGTAATTACCCCAGGTGTTTGGTCCCCAGTGGATGTTCAAGTTCACGCTGGGTCCATTGCTATGATAGCCTTGCGCGTCTGCTGGCACACCATACAGCATCAGGGACGCACTTCCGACGATAAACACGACCACTGCTGCTAGCTTCAACACACGTGACATCGTGAACCCTCCTATCCTCCCCGAGACATATTTTGCCCACTCTTGACCTGTGCGAAACCGGGCCGTCGGACGTCAATAAGTGCGTCGCTCTGAGCCTCGGCCGATGACGCGTCGCCACTATTCTTACGCCAGTGTTACAGTGTCGTTGAGTGGGGAAGAATCAGCGTGCGCGAAACGGCGCGGCGAGGAGGTGGATGGCCATGTTGCTTGCGCTACTACTTCTTGGAGCCGGGCTCTTGGTGCTAACGGGTCATCTCATCGTTCGCTAACGGAGCTTCTATCGTGCGGATACGGACACACGCTACGGCCCCAGCACACCGAACGGTGTGTTGGGGCCGTAGTCTCACGTCTCGGAAGGCTGTTCGTGACCAACCAAGAATGGGATTAGGGTCCGACACGGATGAATCCAAACAGCGCGTGGCGGCACTCGAGGTGATTCCGCCGACCGCGAAAGGAACCAGACCGTGACCACCTGCTGTGTCGTCGGCTGTGGACCCGCTGGCGCTGTGCTCGGGCTGTTGCTCGCCCGGGCCGGCGTTGATGTGATCGTGTTAGAGAAGCACGGCGACTTCTTGCGCGATTTTCGAGGCGACACAATCCACCCCTCGACCTTAGAGATCTTGGACGACCTGGGCCTGGCTAAGCGCTTCTTGGCGCTGCCCCATAGTCGTGCCGAGCAGTTCACCCTGCGCACCACTGCCGGCGAGACCTTGTCGTTCGACTTTCGCGTGCTGCATACGAAGTTTCCGTTCATCGTATTTGTCCCGCAGTGGGACTTTCTGAACTTCGTAACCGCCGAGGCGCGCCGGTACCCGAACTTTAGGCTGCTCATGAACGCGGACGTCTCCGGGCTGATCGAAGAGAGCGACACGGTGTGCGGCGTTCGATACCGGACCGACGCAGGGGAGACGGATATGCGTGCGCTGCTGACGATCGGCGCGGACGGGCGCTCATCGCGCACCAGGGACGCAGCGGCGCTCCCCCGAACCACGACGTCGCCACCGATGGACGTACTCTGGTTCCGATTGTCACGCGACCGAAACGACCCGGGACACGTCCAGGCAATTCTCGGGCCCGGGCATTTCATCGCCATGTTCGACCGCGGTAGCTATTGGCAGATCGCGTACGTCATCCCGAAGGACGGAGCCGACGCCGTGCGGGCGGCCGGGCTCGAAGCGTTTCGCCGATCCGTCGCCAATCTGTTGCCGATCTTTGCGAACCGTGTCGGCGCCCTCGTGGATTGGGACCAGATCAAACTTCTCACCGTGCGATCCGATCGCCTCACACGTTGGTACCGGGCGGGCTACCTAGCAATCGGCGACGCCGCGCACGCGATGTCACCGGTCGGCGGTGTGGGGATCAACGTGGCGATCCAGGACGCGGCGGCGACCGCCAACATCCTGTGGCGCCCGCTCCTGCACGGATCGGTATCGAACACGAGCCTCGCGGCGGTGCAGCACCGCCGTGAGCTTTCGGTCCGCATCACGCAAACCTTGCAGGCCTTGATGCAGCGACAGTTGCTGGTCCCGGCGCTTGCACACGGTGGGCGGCCGCCACACATCCCACCGGTGATCCGCGGGGCGTTAGCGGTGCCGGGTCTGCGCACCCTACTGCCGAGCCTCATCGCATTCGGTGTGTTCCGGTCTCGCGTCGAGAGTCCCGCACGGGCGGCACCCAGCAATTGACGGTGAGCGCAGTACCGGAGCGGATGTTGATGGCATCAACCCATTTCGATCGCTCAATCTGACAGACAAGAGATCGTCTGACAAACAGGAGCGTAGCCATTGGGACGCTTGCGCTACGCTCCTGCTGTACCAGGTTATGGCCTCCCATAAGTCCCCGGCACGTAGTCTTACTCAGAATTCTATTCGCCCCAAGTTTTCGTGTTACTGGCGAGGCGGCATCGACCAGCCGTGGTACACACCTTTTTGGATGTCGGCGCCGACGATCCAGCCGTCATCGTTAATGCCGAACGCGTTCGTCACATTCGCGCCCGGGATATCGATTGTCGTAATATGCCCCAATGCGTCACGCACATAGCCATGGATTGCCTGGGCGGTGTCTTGATAGTATCCGACGATCTGGCCTGTGGCGTTGAGTCCCCAGGCCCACGTCTGAGTCGCATTGGGAACATCGATCGTAGTGAAGCGTCCACCTGCGTAGAAGAACCCGTGGGTAGTGCCGCCTTCGACGTAGTACCCGGCGACCTGCCCCGAGCCGTTGATGCCGTAGGCCAGGGTTGTCGTTGCGCCCGGGACCCCAAAGGTGGTCATGTGACCTCCGCTCAACAGGAAGCCGTGAGACTGCTTCGAGCGATCGTCGTACGTTCCTACGATCTGGCCGTTGGCATTGATATCGTCGGCATACGTCGCCGCCGCGCCCGGGACATCGATCGTGGTGAACTGTCCCGAAGAGAACCGATATCCGTGAACTCCCCTGCTGTCGTCGCGAAAGTACCCGACAATCTCGCCGGCGTCGTTGATCCCACCAGCGACCGTTGCCGTGGCGTTTGGAACATCAACTGAGGTGAATTGGCCATTGAAGAACAGGAAGCCGTGCGGTCTCTTCGCCTTGTCAAGATAGAAACCGACGATATGGCCGTCGCCGCTGACTCCCCGGACTACGGTCGAGGCCGAGTTCGTGGGTTCGATCGAACTTACGGCCGACATCTCCGTGGATGGGGCTGAAGTACCGGGCGCGACCAGAAACCCGAGGCTGATAAGCGTGCCTAACCCTAGCACGACGAATCGCTTCATGACACCCCTCTCCTTCAGTTGGTTCGTAGGAAGTGCAAGGGGCGGACCCTTTCCGGATCCGCCCCCCCTGGCTAGTCAAACACCACCTGCGACCTATCCGACGAGCGACAGTCCCTTGTTCTCAT
>DATGJN010000059.1 GCA_035295165.1 bacterium | reverse complement strand
CTATGAGGGTCGGCTGACGCCGATCGCCGCCCAGATGAAACACAACCGCGGCGAACTTCAGCAGCCCCCGTGGACGGCCGACCCGCGCGTGACCGGAGGTTTCCTCTACGAGACGCCGGTGCACCTGTTCGACATGGTCCGGTTCTTGTTCGGCGACGTGGCGGCGATCCAAGGGTTCGCCCGTCAGAGCGTGTACCGCGAGCTCGACGGGTTTGCGATGGTGCTCACGTGCCGAAGCGGCGTGATCGCCACGGTCACCAGCGTGGCCCACGCCACCTGGCTGTTTCCGTCCGAGCGGGTGGAAGTGTACGGCGCCCACTGCGCGGTCGTCACGGAGGAACTGGAACGTGCCTCGTTCAGCCCCGGTCCCCGCGAGCAGGCCGAGGGCCTGGACTGCGTCGCGATGCCGTTCGAGCAGAAGTGGGGCTACGTCGTCGAGGACCGGCTGTTCGTGGACGCGGCCCTCGGCGAGCGGCCGCCCGCGGTGACCGCGGACGACGGGTATCGGGCCACGGAGCTGGTGGAGGCGTGTTACCGAGCTGCGCGAGAGGGCAGCCCGGTCTCGCTGCCGCTGCCCGCGCCCGCATCAGGGTCCGGCGGTGCGCCCCGCCGATGATCCTGGGCGACGGCGCGCCCGACTGGGACGGTCGGCGGCGGGCGGCGCGATGGATGGCATGATGGAGCTCGGCCTTTCGACGAGCGTGCTTGGGATGGCGGCCTTACCCGACGGCCTGGCCGCGTTCGCCGGGCACGGTGTGTCGTGGGTCGAGATCCACGGGTACGAGCGCGAGGAGTTCGACTTCAGCGATCACGCGCTTGTGGCCGCCACAAAGCAGGCATTGGTGCGCCACGGGCTGCGCCTCTGGGCGGTCCACAGCCCCGCGTACGCACCACTCGACCTGGCGTCGTCCGATGCGGGCGTTCGGCTGCGAACCTGCGCGGCGATGCGCGAGGCGATGGGGGTCGCTGTCGAACTCGGCGCCCGCGTCTTTGTGTGCGACGGGGCGCGGCCCCACTCAGACGACACGCCGGCGGAGGCGGATGCCCGCCGGCGGCTCTACGCGGAGAGCCTGCGACCGCTGTTCGATGAAGGGTGCGGATCCGGGCTCCGGTTTGTCATCGAGAACACGCCACGGGGCGCGGCACGGTTCGTCGTTCCTGACGACTTTCGGCGTTTGGAAACGGAGTACGGGCTCGCGGGGCTCGGGGTCTGCTGGGATACCGGGCACGGCTGGATCGCCGGGCAAACACCGGAAGTGGCGTGTCGTTTCGGGGATCGGCTGGTCACGATCCACGCGCACGACAACGACGGCCAGCGGGATCGCCATTGGCTGCCGACCACCGGCGGGATCACGTGGGAGCCGTTCGTGCGCTGCCTGCGCCGTATCGGCTACAGCGGTCCGTTCATGATGGAGCTGGGGCCGCCGGCTCCCGGGACGCCCGACGCCGTGCGACGGGTGATCGAAGACGCCGTGACGACGTACGATCGCCTGATCGGCTGAGAACCGCGCGGGCGTTCACGCCCCCGCGACGGTTTGAACACCGCTCCGTTTGGGCATAACATCGGTGCATCTGAAATGCCCCGCACGGGAATTCTCCGGTTTGGTGCGGTCCCGATCGGGGGGTCCGAGACGCGATCACGGTAAGAATCGCGAAGGGAGGAGACATATGCGCAAATTGGCGATCGTGGCGATGGGTGTGCTGTTGGCATCGGCGGTGCTCAGCGGTGTTGCGTCCGCTCAGCAATATCCGAGCGTGTCGAATCTCCAGGCGTTCAGCGCGCAGACCAACTACATGTCGCTGCCGGGATATCTGCGGTACCTGGTGAACCAGCAATCCGGGCAGTGGCTCACGTATCAGGAAGCCGCGCGGGTCGTCCAGCAGCAGACGGGTCAGTAAGGCGCGCGCCGGCGCGACCGCAGGGAGGGGGGGCCGTCGGCCCTCCCTTTCGTTTTGGCCCGGTGGATCCGCGGCAAGGCTCGCCGAAGGCGATGCCCTCACGTTGGCACAGGCCGCGCCCGCACGGCCGTGCTAGTGGACTGCGGCGGCCGTGTGCCGGCGGGGCCGCCACACCCGCAGGTACTCCGCCACCACCCAATACGAGCCAAGCACGAAGGCGGCGGCAAACGCCTGCGCCGCCAGGCCTTCGACGTTCGGGTAGACCGAGAACCACACCCCCGCCCATGCCGGCGCGTGCAGGCGGAGCGCGGTCGTGCCGATCCAGCCGGCCTGCTGCATCTCCTGGATGCTCTCGCCGACCATAACGATCAGCACACCGCCCAAGAGGACGCCGGTCAGCACGAGCATTTTCTTGTACGGGAGCCGGTGGTGCACGACGAACGTGAGCCCGGCGACGATCACCGTGAGCGCGAGCCCGATCCCGGCGCCAATCAACGTCGCGTGCTGTCCGACCTGCAGCCGGATGCTCTGGAGAAATAGGACCACCTCGAACCCCTCGCGGTAGATCGCCGAAAAGCCGAGCAAAAGCAGCCCGTTGAAGACAAACGCGGGGCGATGATCCGCGCTGTCGACGAGCGCCCGCTGCGTGCGGGTGTGATGGACGATCCACCCGGTCCAATAGACCTTGTGGAAAAACCAGTTCATGATCACCAGCAGGACGACCACCGCGAGCAATCCGGTCGCGGCCTGCACAAACAGCGCTGGCGCGTCGATCGACGACACGATCGCGACCACGATGAACCACGTGGCCACGGTGGCCGCAAACGCCGCGGCGGCCCCGCCGGCGATCGGCCGGCCGTACCGGGTGCCGGCCCGTCCGAGGCTGGCCGTGATCGCGGCCAGCACGAGAATCGCCTCCAAGCCTTCCCGGAACACGAGAATACCCGTATCCACGATCGCGGCCGCCGGCGTCAGCCGGGTCACCGTAGGATCGGGATTGCCGCCCTGCGTGACCGCCTGCCATACGAGGACGGCAGCGACGAACGCCGCCGCGCTCACGACCAGCGCCGTCCCGGCGATTCGACCGGTACCCCAGTGCGCAACTCTCTCCATTCGCGCTATGCTCCGCCTCCATATCGCCCGCGACGGTCGCAGACGTTCCCCGAACATCATCAGCCGAGCTTTAGGACGACCTAACCGATTGTAGAGCAGCGGTCCCGGCGATTCAACGGAGGAAGATGGCACGGTCGGGTGTCGATTCTGTGAAAGGGACAAGACGGCCTATGGAAAGAACTATTGACCAGTATCGTGGTAGATTGTCAGTGTTGGATCGTCGTGCAGCAGCGGAGGGAGCGATCGCCATGGGACGGGAGCAGCTCGACAACGTGGTGCGGCGCTGGCGGGGTCAGGCAGGGATATCGCAGGGGCAGCTGGCCGCCCGCGTCGGAACGTCCCGCCAGACCCTGAACGCCATTGAGGGCGGCCGGACGGTACCGGGAACCGCGCTCGCCCTTCGCCTCGCCGCGGCGCTGGGCGTCAAGGTGGAGGACCTGTTCCGCGTCCCCGAGGCCGCGCGAGAGGTGCCCGCGAGGCTCGCGGGACCTGCACCGCAGGGCGATGCGCCGGTGAGGGTCAGGCTGGCCGCCGCCGGCGGGCGGGCGACCGCCGTGCCGTTGACGGGGGCGCTGGTCTCCTCGGCGTGGCTTGCCGGCGCCGACGGCGTTGTGTGCGCGGGCCGGGGACGTCAGGTGCGGATCCGATTGTTCGAGCCCGCCGGGCGACCCGTGGAAACGATCGTTGTCGCGGGGTGCGATCCCGCGCTGCCGCTGATCGCCGGGCACTTCGAGCGGGCGTACCCGCAGTACCGTCTCGCCTGGCTCCCGGCCGGAAGCATGCGCGCGCTCGAGTGGCTCCGCGACGACGCGGCACACATCGCCGGGCTGCACCTGCGGGATCCGAAGACCGGACAGGACAACATTCCGTTGGTGCGACGCATGCTCGGGAAACGCCGTCTCGTCGTGCTGGCGTTTGCGACGTGGGAGCAGGGGGTGATCGTGGCGGCCGGAAACCCGCGCGGCGTGCACGACGTCGGCGACCTGGGCCGCGCGGACGTCACCATCATCAACCGGGAGCCCGGGAGCGGCGCGCGGGCCGTGCTGGATGCGGCGCTTGCGGCGCATGGGCTCTCCCCGTCGAAGGTGCGGGGTTACGATCGAGCCGCCCCATCCCACCTCGCCGTCGCGCAGGCCGTGGCCCTCGGCCTCGTGGACGCCGGCGTTGGGGTGCGCGCTGCGGCGCGCGCGTTCGGGCTGCATTTCATCCCGCTGCAGCAGGAGCGCTACGACCTCGTGCTGCCGTCCGAGGTCGCGGCGCGTCCGGCCGTGCAGGCCCTGCTCGAGACGGCGCGGCGCGCGCCGGTCCGCGCCGACCTCGAGGCGGTGGGAGACTACGACACCGCCCGCCTCGGGACGACGCTGGCCGTCTTGCCATGAGCGCGCTGGGCTGGGCGTCCGGCGCCGCGCGTCACCGTCCGGGTGTGCCCTGGCCGCTCGCCGCAGCGGGCGTGTTGCTGCTCGGGTACCTCGTCGTCCCCTTTTGTTTCGGCGTGGCGTCGCTCGACGGGAGCGTCCTCTTGAGCGCGATCCGGGGCGCGGCGGCGGCCGGGGCGATCTGGACGTCCGTCCTCACCGCGACGATCTCCACGTTCATCGTGGTCGTGCTCGGCGTTCCGTTGGGGTACGTGCTCGCGCGCACCGAGTTTGTCGGCAAGGGGCTGGTCACCGCGTTCGTCTATCTCCCGCTCGTGATTCCCCCGCTCGTGGGGGGCGTGTTGCTGCTCGTGACGTTCGGGCCGTACACGCCGCTCGGAGCGTGGCTGGGCATGCGGGGGCTCCCGATCACCGACGCGCTCCCCGGGATCGTGCTCTCGCAGACGTTCGTCGCCGCGCCGTATCTGATCGTGGCGTCCCGCGTCGCGTTCGAGGCGGTGGAGCCGTCGTTCGAGCAGGTCTCCTACACACTCGGCAAGCCTCCGCTCGTGACGTTCTTCCGCGTCTCGCTGCCGCTCGCGTGGCCGGGGATTCTGGCCGGCGTGCCGCTCGCGTGGCTGCGCGCGCTCGGCGAGTTCGGGGCGACGATCATGGTCGCGTACCATCCGTCGACCCTGCCGGTGTACCTGTTCGTGCAGTTCGGCGCCAGCGGCTTGCGCCAAGCGCTGCCGGTCGCCGTCGTCCTCGTCGCGATCGGCGCGGCGGTGGTGGCGCTGGTAGAGTGGGTCGGCGCCCGGGGCCACCGCCGCGCGGCGCTCTGATGCTGAGTGTAGCCCTGCGTGCTCGGCGCGGCGGGTTCCAGCTTGAGGTGGCGTTTGCCACGGTCCACCAGCGCGTCGTGCTGTTTGGTCCGTCCGGTGCGGGCAAGACGATGACCTTGCAGTGCCTGGCAGGGCTGCTCGCACCCGAGCGCGGCCGGATCGCGGTCGGCGAGACCGTCCTGTACGACGACCGTGGCCGCGTGAACCTCCCGCCGTGGCGCCGCCGGGTGGGCCTGGTGCTGCAGTCGTACACGCTGCTTCCGCACCTCTCGGTCGGGGAGAACGTCGCCTACGGCCTGGCCCCGGTCTGGCGCGGACGCGAGCGCGTACGGGTCGAGACGCTGCTCGCCGCCGTTGGCCTCGGCGGGTACGCCGACCGCCGGCCGGCACAACTCTCGGGCGGACAGCGCCAGCGCGTGTCCCTGGCCCAGGCGCTGGCGAGCGACCCGCGGCTCCTGTTGCTCGACGAACCGTTCTCGGCCGTCGACGCACCCGTGCGGGAGCGGCTCCGGCGGGACTTGCTCGCGCTGTTGGACGCGTTCGAGGTGCCGCTCGTCTTCGTGACCCACGACTTCGACGAAGCCTACCTGCTCGGACAGACGATCGTGATCCTGGCGGCGGGGCGCGTCGTCCAGGTGGGCACCCCCGCGGAGGTGGCGGCGCGCCCTCGGACGGTGCTGGTGGCTCAGCTCGTCGGCGCGTCGAACATCGTGACCGGGAACGTGCTTGGGCGCTCGGGCAACGTCGTCGTGGTCGAGGCGGGGCCGCTGCGGGTGCGGGCGCTCGGCGACGCCGTCGGCGATGCCGTCGGCGATGGACCGCGTGCGACGTTTTGCCTCAGGCCGGCGGACGTGCGGCTCGTCGCGCCGGGGAACGATCGCCCGGCCGCGACGGTGACGCGGGTGCTTCCTCGCGACGGCACGACGAGCGTGTTGCTGGCGGTCGGCGCCGTGACGATCGAAGCGGCCGTGCGCGGTCCGGCGCCGGCGGCCGGGAGCGTGGTCGGGCTGGAGATCCCGGACGCGGCGGCCAGGATCGTCGCGGAGGACGCCGCGGTCGAGTAGCCCGCCTACTTCACGACGGTTCGGAGCGCGTCGGGGACGGCGGACGCGTCGCCGGCGAACTTCGGCGACAGCACCGTAAGACCGGCGTCGGCGAGGATGCGCTTCCCGCTCGGGCCCAGCAGGAACTTCACGAACGCCGCGGCACCGTCGGGATTGCGCGCACCGCGGAGGATCGTCACGGTAAACTCCGCGAACAGGTCGATCGCGGCCGGCGGGGTGATGTACGGGATGTGCCCCTGCACCGCCTCCTGCGAGTAGAAGAACCCCGCGTCGAGCTGGCCGGCTTCCAGCCGCCCCACGAGCGTTTCTTCGGGGAACACCTGCGCGGGGTTGTTGTCGGGCCCCAGGACGTCGGCCGCCAGCGCCGGCCGATGGTAGTACTCCGCCGCTTTTTGCATGAACTGGATCGTCAGGGCCCCCTTGGGATCCAGCTTCGGGTCGGTGCGCCCGAGGCGGAATCCGGGCCGGCTCATCACGCCGTACCAGGCGCTCGACTTGAGGTCCGCGGCGAACCGGCTGGACGGGTTGTACCCAATCACGAGCGGCGCGGTGGCGAAGCTCGTGTACCAGCGAACCCAGTCGCCGTTCTGCGGGCCCATGAGCTGCGCGTTCACCGAGGGGACCGCGCTGATGAAGACGTCCCCCGGTCGGAGCTTGTCCTTGATCTGGTTGGCGAGCGCCCCGGACCCGGCACCGAACCCTCGGAACTGCGCGCCGGTCGCGGAGTTGAACGCCGGACCGACGTCGTTCTCCATCACGTTGACCAGCGATCCGGCATACAGGACGGTCACCGGTCCCATCCCGGCACCCATCGCCGCTGGCAGTTCACGTCCCGCCGTCACGACGGCGACAACCGCGATGACCAGCGCCATCGCCACGCCCATGCGTTTCACTGAGCCACCTCCGCCTTCCATCTCAGATGTCAAGTATCAATGTCATCTGACATGAATACTTGACCACCGGCCGCATTCGCTCCTTCCGACCGCACTCCGGGCGGGCGTTCGCGGTGCGCTAGCTAGCGGCCCTGACGGCTGGGCGCGCGTGCGGCGTCTGTCAGGACTTGGATGGCGAAGAGACCGACGATCAGCGCGTGCACGACGGTGCACCACGCGCAGATGTTTCCGATGACGACGAGCTCGGTGTACAGAAACCATACGACGAACGCGGCTCCGACCATCGTCCAGCTCAGCCCGGCCCGACGCAGCCACCAGGGTTCCGGCGCGCCCCGCTGTGCCAAGGAGAGGAGCGCGAGGGCCGCGGCGGCGACGAACCACCCCACGCCCCAGAGCGCCACGGGGATCCCCTGCCAGGACGCCTCGGGGCTGCTCAGCACGCGTTCGCAGTTCACGGTCCCCGACGTGGAACAGACCAGCGGTATGGCCGCGTCGTAGTGGAGGACGGTGAGGTACACGGCGATGGCGAGACCGATCAGGCTGGCTGCCAGACGGATGCGGTCCCACGTCCGAACCGCCATCCCGTTATTTCCCCGGTTGAGGCAACAGCGCCGCGGCGTTGCGTACGCCTGCGCTCCGGCACACCGCGGCCGGCGCCCCGCCGTCGACGGCGCAGATCTCCGCGCTCATTGCATTGGCCGCGCCCAGGATCGCGCGGGCGGCGGCAGTCGTGCCGAGCGGGAGCCCCGCTGCGATTGTCTGCCAGTCCATCCCTTGCAACAGCGCGGGCGAGAAGGACGATCCCACGAGAAGATACCGGCCGCCGACGAGCAGGAACGGGATGTACCCCGATGGGTCGTCGTGGCTGTAGAGCGCGGCCTGGCTCGGGGTGAGGCGCTGCAGCGGAGGATACTGTCCCGAGGCGTCCTGCGTGTTGCCCTGAAGCTCCACCGTCTCCAGCGCCACGTACCGACTCTGGTAGCGGGCGTGGAGCATCGTGAGCGTGGGCGTGCTCGGGAACGTATCGGTGGCGGACGACGCCGACAGCGCGAGCCCGGTGAAGGTGCCGAACCGCTCGAGGGCGGCCACAAGCGACCATCGGGTGGCGGCGCAATTCGGGCAGAACTCCGCGCCCACGTAGAGCACGACCGGGGTGCCGGTGGCCGACAGCGCTCCCACGATCTGCGGGTGGCCGGTGTCGACCGCACCCACGCGGTTCCACGTGGCCTCGGGGATCGCGGTGAGGTCGTGCGCGATGTCCGCCGGGACCGGCCCGCCGACAACCGCCGGCACGGGTCGCGACGCGGCCGGTCGCTGCCGTTCGTGCACCGCGGCCGCGACGGCGACGAGTGCCAGCGCGAGCCCGAGCGCCGGCAGCAGCCACACGACGCCGATCCCGCGCCGTCGCGCGGGCCGGCGCGATGCGCCCCGCTGATCGGCCTTCGTTTTCCCGCGCGGTCGTTTCGCCATGGATCCTTCCCGTGATCGGCGTGGTGATGGCTCTCACCCATGATACCCGCCGTATCGGGGAGCGACTATACCCCTTCCGCCCGATACGGCCGCCGGCGCCCTGCTTCGTTGGGCGTGCGGCACCCGATCTGGTTCGCGATCACCGTCGCTGCGTCGCGCTGCCGGGCGTCAGTGCCAAATGCGGACGTAGCTCGCGGGCGGCGCGTAGGTGGAGCGCTGCGCCTGCGAGGCGACGCTGAGGATTGCACTCTCGGCGCCGGCGGGAGTTTGGTCCCACACGCCGATGTCCAGCCGCGTGAGGCGGGACGGGTCGGCGTGGGGCACGATCGCCCACCCAATCGTGGTGAACATGTACCGGTAGCCCGCCTGGCGGGCGAGGGCGATCAACTCCGGCGTGTATTGGCCGTACGGATACACGAGGGCGTCGACCCCTTCGCCGGTTTCGCGCTCGACCATCGCGCGCGCTCGTTGGAGGTCGGTCAACACGCGGGCGGTGTACGCGGCCTCCGATTCCTGGCGCCCGTCCGCCTCGAGGCCCCGCCCGACCGTTGCGGCCGTGCTGGCGCGCGGGCCGACCGCGATCCCGTGGTGGAGATCGTACGTCTCCGTGTAAAAGTGGACGAGTCCGGTCCCGGCCATGCCGCGAACCTCGCCCCACGTCAGGTCGTTTGCCAGGTGGTTCACGTAGCTGACGATCAGGAACACCGCGGCGGGGATCTGATGCTGCGTGAGCACCGGCAACGCGTAGCGGTGGATCCCCTCGTAGCCGTTGTCGAAGACGACGGAGACCGCGTTCGGCGGTATCGGGGTGCCGTCTGAGACGAACCGCTCGAGCCGGGGCACGGAGATGAAGTGGAATCCGTCGCGCGCGAGTCGGTCCATCTCCGCGGCAAATTCTTGGGGGGACACCGTGTCAGTGCCGCGCGGCACGAGCGGGGAAACATCATGATAGGTGAGCACGACCACCGCGTGTTCGTAGTACGCATGCGCTGATGGAAGCGCCGGGGCGATCGGCGCCGCGGCGTTCCCGACAGTGGGAAGAGCGGTGAGGACGACGACGCTCAACGCGGCGAGCACCCGTGTCACGCGGGACGTGCGCCCGCGGACCCCTCGGGTCGCAATCCGGAGCTGCTGCGGATCCACGCATGAACCGCCGCGACTTTCCGCGCGGTGGGCGGACGGTGCGGCATGTGCGGCCCGTTCCACGTCCAGCGACTACTTTCCGGCGCGGGGCAGCGTCTGCGAGGCGTCGCGCACTCCGGCGCTTTGACACACCGCAACCGGAGCCTGTCCGTCGACAGTGCAGATCGCTGCGCTGATCTGATTTGCCGTGCCCAGGATCGCCCGAGCGGCGGGCGTCTGCCCGAGCGGCAGCGATGCCGCGATGGCATGCCAGTCCTGTCCCTTGAGGACGTCAGGCGAGAAGGGAGACCCCGCCAGGAGATATTGACCGCCGATCAGCAGGAACGGAATGTTCCCCGGGGGATCGTAGTGCCTGAACAGTGCTGCCTGGGTTGCAGTGAGCCGCTGAAGGGGCGGGTACTGACCGGACGCGTCCTGGAGGTTGGTCTGGAGCTCCACCGTCTGCACGGCGATGTACGGGCTCTGGTACTTCGCGTGCACCATCGTCAACGTGGGGGTGCTCGGGAAGACGTCCGTTGCCGACGACGCCGAGAGCTCGAGCCCCGTGAACGTGCCGAACCGGTTCAGGGCGGCCACGAGCGGCCAGCGCATTACGGCGCAGTACGGGCAGTATTCCGCCCCGATGTAGAGCAGGACCGGCGTCCTCTTGTCCGACGGCGGGGCCCCGACAAGCATCGGCGGCGGAGCGTCGTCCACGCCCACGCGGTCGAAGGTGCCCCGGGGGATCGAGGCGAGGTTGTGGGCGATGTCCGCGGGGATCGGTGCACGCGGCGCCGGCGTTGCGCTCCCGCCCGCGCCCTGTGTCCGGCGCTCATGCACGACGGCCCAGATGACCACGAGGGCGAGCGCCACGCCGAGCGCAGGCAGCAGCCACACGACGCCCGCTCCTCGTCGTCGAGCAGGCCGGCGAGAAGCTGCGCGTGTGCCGTGTTTGGTCGTACCCGTCCGTTTCGCCATGGGCCCGTCCTCGTCACCGTTGTCGTAGGAGCCTGTCTTCCCATGATATCAGCCGTACCGGGGCGAGCCTAGACACACGCGACTTGATGCGATCGGAGCGCACGGAACGACGCGACCAGGACGGGTGCAGACCGGCCCGGGATCTCCGCCTCGACATCGTAACCCATGTCTCCCGTGGTCGGTGGTCCGCGGAACGGAGGTCGCCGATGCGGACCTGCCGGGGCGCGTTGCAGCGCTGAAGCCGGCTGCCGCCGCCCGTCACCGAGTCGGGCCCAGTTGGTCCCCTGCAACGCGTGCGGGCGCGCGGCCGTCCGCGATCCGCTATCGTCGGGTGGAGGAGCCGATGCGGAGTGGACATTATCTGCGGGCACGGGCGTGGTTCGCGTTGAGGTCACCTATCCCTTATACTGAGGGCACTAACAGGACGGGTAACAAGGGTGTGAAGGGGCGAGGCCGTGGTAGGAGTCGGACGCCCCCAGCCATAACTACACGCTACGTCCACCCGATGAGGTGATGGAAGTGTCCACCGAGCAATCCCCGGTCCGGATGCGAGTCCTCCGGTACCCCCTCGAGACGTTCAGTCAGGCCGCGAGCACGATGCGGAAGGTCTTGTACGAAGTGAAGAAGGTGATCGTCGGGCAGGATCTGATGCTCGAACGGATCCTGGTCGCGCTGCTCTCCCGCGGGCATATCTTGATCGAAGGCGTCCCGGGCCTCGCGAAGACGCTGGCGATCAAGACCTCGGCGCAGGTGCTGGACTGCCAGTTCCGGCGGATTCAGTTCACACCGGACCTCGTCCCGGCGGACCTCGTCGGGACGCGGATCTACAACCAGCAGTCCGGCGCCTTCGAGGTCGAGCTCGGCCCCGTGTTCGCCAACCTCGTGCTCGCCGACGAGATCAACCGCGCGCCGGCGAAGGTGCAGTCCGCGCTGCTGGAGTCGATGCAGGAGCGCCAGGTCACGATCGGCAAGCAGACGTTTTCGCTGCCGGACCCGTTCCTCGTGCTCGCGACCCAGAACCCCATCGAGAGCGAGGGGACGTACCCGCTCCCCGAGGCCCAGGTGGACCGGTTCATGTTCAAGGTCGTGATCTCGTACCCGTCGTTTCACGAGGAGATGACCGTCGTCGACCGGGTCACCGAGCGTGCGGCGTCGGTGGACCGCGTGATCACTGGCGCGCAGCTGCTCGAACTGCAGAAGGTCGCGGAGGCGGTGTACGTCGACCCGAAACTGCACGAGTACGCGGTGAGCCTGGTGAGCGCGACCCGCCGGCCCCAGGACTACGGGCTTGGCGACCTCGCGCGGTTCGTCCAGTACGGCGCGAGCCCGCGCGGCTCCCTCAACCTCGTCGTCGGCGCGAAGGCGATTGCGCTCCTGAGGGGGCGAGAGTACGCGATGCCCGAGGACGTGCGCGATCTCGCCCCGGAGGTGCTCCGCCACCGGATCCTGTTGTCGTACGAGGCGCTGGCCCAGGACATCACGGCCGATCACCTGTTGCAGCGTGTGCTGGACGCGGTGCCCACGCCCAAAGTCCACATCGGAGACCCTTATGGAGACGCCAGAACGGGTGTTGAGGCGCCTCGAGTTTAAGGTCGTTCGCCGGCTCGACGGGTTTCTCTTCGGCGACTATCGCGGGGTGTTCTACGGCCCCAGCCTCGACCTGGCGGAGGTGCGCGAGTACCAGCCCGGTGACGAAGTTCGGCGGATCGACTGGAACGTCACGGCGCGGATGAGCCGGTTGTTTGTACGCCAGTACCTCGAGGAGAAGGAACTCACGGCGTGGCTGCTCGTCGACCTCTCGCCGTCGATGGCGTTCGGCACGATCCGCCAGTTTAAGCGACAGCTCGCTCTGGAGTTCGCGGGGGTCGCCGCGTACATCGTGACGCGGCACGGCGACAAGGTCGGCGCGGTCGCGTTTCCGGCGGAGCGGGGATACCGGTTCATCCCGCCGCGGGCGGGGCGGCTGCAGGCCCTGCGGATCATCCACGATCTGTCCGCGCTCCCGGAGACGTCCGGCGGCGGACGCACGGATCTGGCCGCGCTCCTCCGGCAGCTCGGCCGGGTGGTCCGGCGACGGTCGCTCGTGTTTTTGGTCTCGGACTTTCATTCGCCGGAAGGGTGGGAGACGGCGCTGACGGAGATGCAGCGCCGCCATGAGGTGATCGCGGTCCGCGTCGAAGATCCTCGGGAGCGCGAGTTGCCCGACGTCGGCGGGGTGTACCTGCACGATCCGGAGACGAACCAGCAGCTCTGGGTCGACACGTCCGACCGGCGCGTGCGCGAGACCTACCGCGAGTTGGTGCGCGCCCGCGAGGCCCGGCTGATCGAAGTGATGCGGCGGGCGGGCGTGGACATGCTGACGCTGTCGACCGGAACATCGCTCGTTGAGCCGCTCTTGAAGTTCGTCTTGTTTCGGAGGCGCCGCCGGTGGAATTTACCTGGCCGGTAATGCTCTGGGGGCTCCTCCTGTTGCCGGCGTTCATCGCCTGGTACGTCTTCGGCGTGCGCCGTGTGCGGGGCCGCGCCGCCGGGCGGTTCGCCGAGGCACCGCTGTTCGCCCAGCTTGCGGTCCGGCTCCCGATGTTCCGGCGCCACATCGCGATGGCGCTGTACTTCGTGGCGCTCGGGCTCCTGCTCGTCGCGGCGGGCCGGCCGGTGATGGCGATCCCGATGCCAGTGAACAAAGCGGTCGTGATCCTCGCGATCGATACAAGCGGCAGCATGGAGGCGCCGGACGTCCCTCCGACGCGGTTGGACGCCGCCAAAATGGCGGCGCGGGTATTTCTCGACAACTTCCCGCAGGGCCCCAAGGTGGGGCTCGTGACCTTCAGCACCTACCCGACCCTGAACGTGCCGCCGACCCCCGACCACCAGGCGGTCAAGGACGCCCTCGCGGCGCTGAAACCCCAGGAGGCGACCGCGATCGGTGACGGGATCGCGGCCGCGTTGAAGGCGATCCCGGGGCGCACGGCGCCCACCCCAGACCGTCAAGCGAACCCGTTCGGGCAGGCGCAGCCGCCGCTGACCGTTCCGCCTCCGGTCGAGTCCACGCCCCCGTCGGGCGATCTCGCTCCCGCGGCGATCATCCTGCTGAGCGACGGGGGGGACAACTCCAGCCGGAACGACCCGCTCAAGATGGCGATCCTGGCGAAGCAGCAGAAGGTGAAGATCTACACCATCGGGCTGGGCACGCCCGGCGGTGGGGTATTCAACTACCAGGGGCAGATGGTGCTCGTGCCGTTCGATCCGGCGCTGCTGCAGCAGCTCGCGGCCGTGACCGACGGTAAGTTCTTCTTCGCGCCGTCGGCGAAAGATCTCACTCAGGTCTATCGCGATCTCGGGCGGACGATCGGGTGGGAAACCCGCAAGATGGAGGTATCCGCGCTGGTCGTCGGCGGCGCGGGCGTGCTGATGCTCGGTGGCGGGCTCGTATCGATGCTGTGGATGGGGCGGCTGCCATGAGCTTTCTCTGGCCTGTGGTGCTGTGGCTGTATCTGCTGGTGCCGGTGCTCATCGCCGCGTACGTGTGGATGCTCCGGCGTCCCGCGCGCGAGCGGGTAGTGTACTCCAGCCTTGACCTGGTGGCGCGGGCGGCCGCGGCCGGGGGGCGCTGGCGGCGTCACCTCCCCGCCGTGTTCTACCTCGCGACGCTGTGCGGTGTCATCTTCACCGTGGCCCGGCCGATGGCACCCGTGCCGGTGCCCGACAACCGGACCGTGGTGATGATGAGCATTGACGTAAGCCGCAGCATGATGGCCACCGACGTCAACCCGACGCGGCTCGACGCTGCGAAGTCGGCGGCGGTGGACTTCGTGCGCGCGCTGCCGAAGGGCACCCGGGTCGGGGTGGTCTCGTTCAGCAGCTACGCGACGCTCGTCACGCCGCCGACGCCGGATCACGACCGGGTCGTCTTGGCCATCAACAACCTCGACCTCGAATTCGCGACCGCGATCGGCGACGGGCTGCTCGAGGCCGTATACGCGCTCCCGGGGCGCCCGCGTCCGGAGGCCGCGCTGAACCCGTACGCGCCGCCTCAGACGCCCGTGCTGCCGCAGGACGAACTCGACCGGCTGCCGCCCGCGACCGTGGTGCTCTTGAGCGACGGACAGAGCAACCGCGGCGTGCCCCCCGAGGTCGCGGCGGCGATCGCGAAACAGCTCAAGGTGAAGGTGTACACGATTGGGCTCGGTTCCCCCGAGGGGACGTTCCTCGAGCTCGGCGGGCACAGCATCTTCGTCCGACTGGACGAGGAGACGCTGAAGGGGATCGCCACGGTCACCGGCGGCACGTACCAGCGCGTGACGACGGCCCGCGACCTCAGCCGCGTGTACACGCATCTCGGACGCGTCATCGGATGGGAGCAGCGGCCGACCGAGATCAGCGGGCTCACGTCGGTGGGGGTCGCCGCGCTGTTCGTCGGGACGGTCGTCATCTCGCTCCTCTGGACGCACCGCCTCGGGTAGCAGCGCTCCGTTCACCCTTCGAGTACGCAGGGACGGGTCTCCACGCCGCCTCCTTGTCCGTTTCGTCGACACCATCGCGGGACGCGGCGAGGGCCCGCGCCGCGCGTGCCGCTTTGGATCCCGACCGGACGCGCCGCGTAGGAGAGGGCGCGCCCGCCGCGTAATACCACCACGGGAGCAGCAGGACCCCAGACCTCGGGAGGGACCGTGCCCGATCGGATCACCGTCTCGGTCATCCAGCACCGGTTCGTGGCGATCGTTGCCGAGATGGGCGAAGCGATGCTCCGCACCGCCTACTCACAGATCCTGAACAGCAGCCGCGATTTCTCGACGGCGCTGTGTGACGGCACCGGTCGGCTCGTCGCTCAGGCCGAGCACGTCCCGATCCACGTGGGCGCGCTGCCCTGGGCAGTGCGGTCCGTGCTCGAGGCCTTCCAGGATCGCATTCGCCCCGGCGATCTCTTCCTGTTGAACGACCCCTACCACGGCGGGAACCACCTGCCGGATCTGACCGTGCTCCTGCCGGTTTTCGCTCGAAAGCGGCTGGCGTTCTGGTCGATCAACCGCGCGCACCAGAGCGACATCGGAGGCTCCACGCACGGCGCCTACAATCCGGGCGCGACCGAGATCTGGCAGGAGGGCATCCGCATTCCTCCGCTCCGCCTCTACGACGCCGGCGAAGTTCGCGACGACGTGATGCGGATGATCGCGACGAACGTGCGGCATTCCCGCGATTTCCTCGGCGATCTCCGCGCGTCGATCGGATCGGCCCGTCTCGGCGAGCAGCGCCTCGCTCGACTCCTCGCCGAATACGGACCGGCGGTCGTCGCCGAAGCGGTCGACGAGATCCTTGACGGGACCGAGCGGCAGGCGCGCGCCTGCATCCGAACGTGGGCCGACGGCGTGTACCGCGGCGAGGCGGTACTCGACGACGACGGGCACGGGACGTCCGACATCGCGATCCGGGCGACGGTGACAAAAGCCGGGGACGGCCTCACGGTGGATCTCACCCATAGTGCGCCTCAGGTCACCGGGTTCGTCAACTCATCCTACCCAAACACGATGTCCGCCGTATTCATGGCGCTCGCGTACTTGCTGGATCCCGAGATCCCGAAGAACGATGGGACGTTTCGGCCGGTCACGGTCAAGGCGAAACCGGGCACGATCGTGTGGCCGAATCCCCCGGCCCCCGTCACGCTGGCCACGAACCACTGCGGCCAGGAGATCGGTGAGGCAGTGATCAAGGCGCTGGCCGCCGCGTGTCCCGACCGGGCGATCGCCGGTTGGTCTCGGCGGTTCCGAATTGCGATCCGGGGGGTGGACCCCCGCACCGCACGGCCGTTCATTTGGCACCTGTTCCACGCCCGCGGCGGCGGCGGTGCCTCGGCGGCGGGGGACGGGTGGCCGACGGCGGGGGAGGGGCAGGCCGCCGGTGGCATCAAGTTCGGCAGTGTCGAGGTCACGGAGGTGCGGTTTCCCCTGATGCTCGCACACCACGAGTTTCGTCCCGACTCCGGAGGCCGCGGGAAGTTCCGCGGCGGCGTCGGGTCGGTGCTCGAGATGTACATGCGCACCACCGAGGCGGGCGTGGCGAACACCGCCGGCGACGGGGTGCGGCACGCGCCGTACGGTCTCTTCGGCGGGCGCGACGGCGCGCCGCACCGGTACCGGCTGATGTCGCGGGGGCGGACGCGGCTGCTGGCGACCAAGTCGGTCGGCATCCCGGTGGCCCCGGGGGATGTGTTTCTCATTGAATCGGCGGGTGGAGGCGGGTACGGCGATCCGCGCGAGCGCGGTCCCCGCGCGATCGTTGCGGATCTGGCCGATGGCATGGTGACGCCGCGGCGGGCGCGGCCCAAGGGCGGCGCCCGCGCGGCGGCTCGAGGAGCGCGCAGGAGTCGCCGTGTATCGCGTCGGCGTTGATGTGGGGGGCACGTTCACCGATCTCGTGGCCGTGGACGCCGCCGGGGTCGTCACCGTAGCCAAGGTCGCGTCCACCCCGCCGGATCCGTCGCTCGGCGTGCTCGACGGCCTGCGGTTGTTGGCACGCGCGCTGGGACGCGACCTGCGGGCGCTGCTTGCCGACACCGACCGTTTCGTGCACGGGACGACCGTGGCGACAAACGCGTTGGTGGAGCGCAAGGGCGCGCGCGTCGGGCTGTTGACCACCGCGGGCCACCGGGACGTGCTCGAAATGCGCGAAGGCCTCAAGGAAGGGCGCTACCACCTGCGCGTGCCGCCGCCCGAACCGCTCGTGCGGCGGGCGCTGCGGCTCGGCGTCCGCGAGCGGATGGGGCCGGACGGCCGCGTGGAGGTCCCGCTCAGCCCGACGTCGCTGGCCGGCGCGATCGGGGCGCTCGTGCGCGCCAAGGTCGACGCGGTCGCGGTGTGCTACCTCCACGCGTACCGGAATCCCCGGCATGAGCGAGCCACGCGGCGGGCCGTGATCCGGCGCCTGCCGCGCGTCTACCTGAGCGTGTCGTCCGAGGTGCTGCCCCAGATCAAGGAGTACGAGCGGGTCTGCACGACGGCCGTCAACGCATACGTCGGCCCGGGGCTCTCGCGCTATCTCCGCACGCTCGCGACGCGCCTGGCGGCGAGCGGGTACGCGCGTCCGGTGCTGGTGATGCAGTCGCATGGGGGCGTCGCCACCGTTCCGGACTCCGTCCGCCTGGCAGCCGGGGCGATCCTGTCCGGGCCGGCGGGCGGCATCGCCGGAAGCCGTCACGCCACGCGCTGGCTCGGTTCGGGGGACCTGATCACGTTCGACATGGGCGGGACCAGCACGGACATCGCGCTGCTGGAGAGCGGTGAGCCGACGCGGTCGGGCGACCGCACAGTGGGCGGCCACAAGGTCGCCCTGCCGAGCCTCGACATCCATACGCTCGGCGCCGGCGGCGGCTCGATCGCGTCGGTGGACGCCGCGGGCATGCTTCACGTCGGGCCGGAAAGCGCGGGCGCCCGCCCCGGGCCCGCCTGCTACGGCCTCGGGGGGAATGCGGCGACGGTGACCGATGCGAACGTGGTGCTCGGCTACCTCGACCCGGCGAACTTTCTCGGAGGCCGCACCCGCCTGGACGCGGGCGCGGCCGAGCGCGCCGTGGCGCGGGTCGCGTCGGGGCTCGGTTGCCCCCCGGTCGTCGCGGCCGAGGGCGTGCATACGCTCGTCAACACCAGCATGGCCGAGGGAATCCGCATCGTCTCGCTGCGGCGCGGGGTGGACCCGCGCCGGTTCGCGCTGCTCGCGTTCGGTGGCGCGGCCGGGTTGCACGCGACGCAGGTGGCGCGCATGCTCGAGATCGCGCGCGTCGTCGTACCGCGCGCGGCGGCGGTGCTCTCGGCGTGGGGGATGCTCGCCACCGATCTTCGGTACGAGTTGGTGCGGACGCACGTCGGCGAGATCCGCCGCGTGGGCGCGGCGGGTCTCCGGCGGGTGTTCGCGCAGATGGAGCGCGACGGCCGGGCGAGGCTTGGGACGGCGGCGGACGGTGTCCTTGAGGTGCGCCGGTCCCTCGACATGCGGTATGGGGAGCAGATCTTCGAGATCGGGGTCTCCCTCGATGGACTGGATTTGGATGCGCCAGACGTGATCCCGCAGGTGGTCGCGCGGTTCCAACAGCGGCACGAGGCGCTCTACACGTACAGCGCGCCCGATCAGGACGTCGTGTTGGTCAACGCCCGGCTCGCGGTAATCGGCCGGCTGCCCGTGGTGCCGGCGGAACCGGAGGTGCCACCGGTTGTGGAGGGCGAAGCGACGCCCGGCCGGCGGCGGGCGTACCTCGGCGGATGGCGCGAGGTGCCGGTGTACCGTTGGGACGCGCTCCCGGCCGGGTTCGACGTGTCCGGCCCGGCGATCTTCGAGGCCGCCGCGACCACCGTTCTGGCGCGCCCCGGGGACCGCGTGCGCGTGACCGCGCAGGGGTGGCTCGACATGCAGGTGGAAGGATGACGAGCGAGACGTCGACGCGCTACACCCGGGAGGGACCGCGATGGACAAGAACGCCATGATCGCCCAGCAACTCGGCATTTCACACGAGCGGCTTCGCCTGTGCGTCGCCGACCTCGCTGACGAGGACGCCGGCCGCGTACATGCCGGCCTGCTCGCCCCGATCGTCTGGCAACTCGGACACGTCGCGCTCGTCGATGCGGGATTCGTGCAAAAGGCCGGCGGCACGTGCACGATCCCCCCGCGGTTTGACGAGCTGTTCCGGGCCGGCAGCGGGGGCGCCGCCGACTATCCTCCGCTGGCCGATGTGTGGGCGGCGTTCGACGCCGCGCACGAGGCGCTCCTCGAGGTCGCCCGCACCGTCGACGGCGCGACGCCGGTGGACGGCCGCGGGCGGTATCACAACGTCGGCGAGATGTTGATCTTTTGCACGTACCATCGCGGGTATCATGTCGGGAAGATCACGACGTTGCGGGCGTTGCTCGGCAAGCCGAGACTCTTCGGCTAGCATGGGCGACGGGTGACGCAAGACACGGGGCGCGGGCCAACGGACACTGCCGACGTCGTCGTCATCGGAGCGGGCGTCGTGGGGGCAAGCGTCGCCTACCACCTGGCGCGGCGGGGCTGTCGGAATGTCCTGGTGCTCGAGCGGCGCGACCGTCCCGGGCTCGGGAGCACCGGCAAGGCGAGCGGCGGATTTCGTGGGCAATTCACGACCGATGTCTGCGTCCGGCTGTCACTGCTGGCGCGTGAGAAGCTGCTCCGGTTTCGCGATGAGGTCGGCGCGGACCCGGGATACCGGCCGGTCGGGTACGTGTTCATGGCCAAGACACCGGCGCAGCTCGCCGCGCTGCGCCAGGCGCTCGGCGTGCAGCGCGCCGCGGGCCTGCACCAGGCGCGCGAGGTCGACCCCGGCGACATCGGCCGTCTGTCGCCGGCGGCGCGGATGGACGGCATCGTCGGCGGCACGTGGTGCCCCATCGACGGCTACATCGTGCCGCTCCAGATCATGCGCGGCTACCTCGCCGCTGCCGAGCGGCTGGGCGCGCGCATCGAGTACGGCGTGGGCGAGGCGGCGTGTCTCGTGGACGGGGGGCCGGTCCCGGACGCGCGGCGGGTTCGGGGCGTCCGCACCGAACGCGGAGAGGTGGCGACCCGGTGCGTGGTCAACGCCGCGGGGCCCTGGGCCGGCCTCGTTGCGCGCACGGCCGGCGTGACCCTGCCCGTGACGCCGCTCCGGCGGCAGACCGCGCTGACCTATCCGTTTCCGGCGCTCCCCGACGACACCCCGATGACGATCAACGTCGACGACAAGTTCCACTTCCGCGTGCTCGACGGGCGCGCGCTGCTCTTGTGGCCCGGGGACACCCCAAGAGCCGATCCGTTCGACACGACGTTCGAGCCGCGGTGGCTCGACCAGATGCTGCCGTACGCCCACGCCACCGTGCCGTGCCTGCGGGACGCCCGGATCGACCTCGACCGCTGCCTGTGCGGATTGTACGAGATGAGCCCGGACAAACACGTCATTCTCGGGGCCGCGCCTGGGGTGGAGGGGTTGTTCCTTGTAAATGGGTCCTCCGGGCACGGGGTCATGCACTCGCCCGCGTTGGGGCACCTCGTCGCCGAGATGATTCTCGATGGTCGCGCGCACACGCTCGACGTCCACCCACTCCGCCCGACCCGTTTCGACGAGGGCGAGCCGAACGTCGACACCGGGGTGCTGTAGCTCGGGGAGGCGGCGCGCCCGGCAGGGGTCAGGTGATGGTGGACCCGCCGTCGATCGCCACGCTGGCGCCCGTGATCAGGCCCGCGTCCTGCGAGGCCAGGAACAAGACCGCGCCGGCCACGTCCTCGGGGGTGCCGACGCGCCCGAGCGGGATCCCGCGCAGCCGTCCCGCCAGCCACTCGGCGTTCTGCACGTCCTTGCGGTTGATGTCGGTCTCGATCAGACCGGGATTGACCTCGTTGACGCGGATGCCGTGGGCGGCCAGCTCGAACGCCATCGCCCGCGTCAGCATCGTGATCCCGCCCTTGCTCGCCTCGTAGTGCGCCAGGTTTGGCGTCGCAAAGCGCGCACTCGTGGACGAGACGTTCACGATGCAGCCCTTCTCCCCGCGTGCCACCATACGCCGGGCCGCGGCCTGGCCGACGAGGAAAGCGCCACGCAGGTTGGTGTGCATGATCCATTCCCACTCGTCCACGGGGATCTCGAGAAACGGCGTCCGCCGCAGCACGCCGGCGTTGTTCACGAGGATGTCGACGGGACCGAGCGCGCGCTCGACCTGATCGAGCATCTGCACGACCGCGCGCGCGTCCGAGACGTCGGCCTGCACGGCCAGCGCCCGCACGCCTGCCGCCTCGATCTCGGCGACCGCGCTGAGGGCGTCGGCCGCGGCGTTGCGGTAGTTCACCGCCACGTGGGCGCCGGCCCGGCCGAGCCCGATCGCGATCGCCCGTCCGATGCTGCGACTGCCTCCGGTCACGAGCGCGATCTTCCCGGCGAGCGCGTAACGGCTGTTCAGCATCGAGATGGTCCCCTCCGATTGTCTCGTGATCTTCGCTCGTGTTTCCTGGCTGTTCGCACGGATCCCTCTGTCGGGCGCGGCGCCGGCGCACTCGCGGCGCGGAATCAAGCGTCAGGGTGCTTCGAGCCCGCGCGGGTGAGCGGAGGTACCGGTCTCGGCGCCCACCTCCGGCGTGTTGCTGGAACTTCGCGGGAATTGTTAAGGGCCGGGGCCCAGGCCATTAACGCCCACAGGAATCCCCGCTAATCCACAGGCGCGCGTGTTCACGGGGTCCGGGGTGCGCCGCCGCAGGCCCGATGAAGGGACGCCGCACGGACGGTGAAGGTTCTGCGTACGATCGGGCGCAGCACTCCCGGCCACCGGGAGGCAAGAGTGGCCCGGTCCCTGTCGAACCCAGTCCGGGTGGGCTCAGACAGGGCCTGGGCGCGTCGGGCGCGCCGGAAGGGAGCCAACGGCGGTGGGGATGCTGGATGGCAGGGCGGCCGTGGTGACGGGGGCCGCATCGGGGCTGGGGCTGGCGATCGCGACCGCGCTTGCGGCCGAGGGCGCGTCCGTGTGCGTGGCCGACCTGAACGAACCCGCAGGCCGCGCGGCGGTCGACGGCCTCACGCGCGAGGGCCGACGGGCCGTGTTCGCGCAGGCGAACGTCGCCGATGCCGCCTCCGCACGGCAGATGGTCGATGCCGCGGTGGAGGCGTTCGGACGGCTCGACGTGCTCGTGAACAACGCGGGACTCCAGCACATCGCCCCGATCGTCGACTTCCCGGAAGAACGCTGGACCTACTTGCTCTCCGTGCTGTTGACCGGCACGTTTCTGTGCACGAAGTACGCGCTGCCGCACATGATCCGCGGGAAATGGGGACGCGTGATCAATGTGGCATCCGCGCACGGTCTCGTCGCGTCGCCGTTCAAGGCGGCGTACGTCTCGGCAAAGCACGGGGTCGTGGGCTTCACGAAGGTGGCGGCGTGGGAGGTGGCCGCGCACGGGATCACCGTCAATGCGATCTGCCCAGGCTACGTCCGGACGCCCCTGGTGGAGCGCCAGATCGCCGACCAGGCGCGGGTGCACGGCATTCCGGAGTCCGAGGTGGTCGCGCGAATCATGCTCGAGCCCCAGGCGGTCAAGCGTCTGCTGGAGCCGTCGGAGATCGGGGCGCTGGCGCTCTACTTGTGTTCCGACGCCGCGGCCGTAGTGACGGGCACGGCGCTGTCGATCGACGGAGGGTGGACCGCCAGGTAGCCCGCGGGGGAAGGTCGGGGGCGCCGGTGCAACATTGCCAACACCCCGAGACAGCACGCAAGAGCGCTGCGGCAAGGGCGTCGAGAGAACCGCTGCGCCTACGAGAGGTCGTCCGGACCAATTGATGTGAGATCGAGACGCGTCGCATCCATGAGCAACGACTCGATTCCTAGCTTCCCTTCGCCACCGCATACCGTGCGAGGCGAGTGATCATCTCGATGATTTCTTCCCGGCCGTGCCGCGCCCTGGCCAGAGCGTCATACGTCTCGAAGCTCGCCAGGGCGCAGACCACATCCGCGGCCAGCCGGTGTCTCCGCGGCCCCAGCGTTCGCTTCTTCCCCGCCGCCATGCGCTGGAGAATTTCGCGAGCCACGCGTCGGCGGCGTGTTTCACGGGCCTGAAGGCCCGTGGCAATCTCCGCATCGAGCGCCGCCATCGCGTGGAGCCGGCGGATCACACCGGGATCCGATGCCCAGAAATCGACCAATGCGCGGACGAACCCGGCGAGAACGGCCGATGGGTCGCGTTCTCGGAGCGCCTCTGCCGCGCGGCGGTGCATGTTGCCTCTCATTGCGAGGTAATCATACAAGGCTTCTAGCAGAGCAGGGCGCGAGCGGAAATGGTAATAGACGGTGAGCCGGGAGAGGCCGGCGCGGCGGGCGATCGAATCCATGCCGAGTGCGGGGTCCAGGGCCTCGGCAAGAACACGGCGGGCGGCCTCGAGAATGCGGCGGCGTGTTTCCGCCGCGGCGGCTCCACGTTTCTCCATGCTGTACGCACGAGGAGACATCGCGCTTCCCTCCCTTGACAATTAATCATACAGCATGTCGAAATAATACAGACACAGCGTTGTTTCCGCCGAAAGGACCAGCGAGATGACCAGCGTGCGATCGCTCGACGAGCGTGAGGCGGGACTCCTCGCCGGATTCGTTCGGGGATGGTTCAGCGGCTGCTCGACGACCCGGATGCGCATACCGCGCGGACGCCCGCGGCGTATTCAGGCCGTCGTGGAAATCCGCCCCGGCGAGACGAATCGGGAGGACCCATGACATGACCACATCTGCCGCGCTGTCACGTCAGGGCCATCGGCTCCTCCAGGTCGGCGTCGCCCTCTTGGTGTTCACGTCCTTTGAGGGTGTTGCGATTCCCTACTTCACGGTGCCGCGTCTTGGGCTGTCGGCACATTCGCTGAGCGCCTTCCTGGGGGCCTTGCTGCTGCCGGTGGGCTTGCTGTGGCCCAGGCTCAATCTCGGCGCGACAACGTCACGGATCGCGTTCTGGTTTCTCGTCTACTCGGCCCTCGCCATTGTCGCCGCCTACGTCATGGCCGGCATCTGGGGAGCCGGCAACTCCACCATGCCGCTAGCGGCAGGCGCCGCCCGCGGGAGCGTGTTTCAGGAAGCCGCGATCAAGGTCGTGGCGTACTCGTCTGCACCGACGGGTATCATCGCCTTTGCGCTCATGCTCTGGGGCCTTCGCATCGAGGCTGTGAAGCCGTAGGTCGGGGGCCGATGCCGGTCAGGCGCTGGGTGCTGGTTCTGCTCTTCGGCCTCGTGCTCATCTATGTACCGGTCCGCCTCTTCTCCGGCGTCGTCCGGCCCGCGGGGATTGGCGCATTCCAGGTTGCCGGGATCGTGATCTGTGCTGCGGGCGGGGCGGTCGCGCTGTGGTGCGCGTCCAGTTTCGCGTTCATCGGCCGAGGAACTCCCGCACCGTTCGCCGCGCCCAGCCGGTTGGTGACACGCGGTCCCTACCGTTTCGTGCGGAATCCCATGTACATCGGCGCAGGATTGATCTTTGCCGGCGCGGCCGTCTTCTACGACTCGCTGTCGCTCATTGCGTATACGGGTCTCTTCTTCCTCGCCAGTCATCTCTTTGTCTTGTTGTACGAAGAGCCCACCATGCGACGAAAGTTTGGGGCCGCGTACGAAGCATATTGCGGCCGGGTCAGGCGGTGGTGGCCTCGCGCGTAATGCGGAGCCGATGGCCGAACCGGCGCTCCCCGCTCAGCCAACCGTCCTTGCGGGATCGTGTTAGTCCCAGTCGCGCCGAGCTCATCGCGCGCATCGAGCTCGCGCTCGAGGAGTACAATCGGTGCTACGCGCACCCGTTCACGTGGTCTTTCACCCCGCATGCCATGCCTCAGTGGTACTGTCAACGGACTTCCGCTATGGTGTACTAGGTGCGGGACAGCCGGGGGTCCAACGCGTCCCGCAGTCCGTCGCCCAGGAAGTTGAATCCCAGGACCGTCACAAAGATCGCGAGGATCGGGAAGAGGGCGATGTGGGGCGCCAGGCCCAGGTAGTTCTTGGCCACGAACACCATGGCGCCCCACTCGGGTGTCGGCGGTTGGGCGCCGAGGCCGAGGAACGAGAGGACCGATGCCGCCAGGATCGCGTTCGCCATGCTGAGCGTGGTCGTGACGATGACGGCCGGGGAGATGTTCGGGAGCACGTGCCGGACGAGAATCCCGGCGTCCTTGACGCCGAGCGCGCGGCTCGCCTCCACGTACTCGCGCGACCGCACATCGAGGACCGCGCTCCGCGTGATCCGTACGAACGACGGTGTCGTCGTCACGCCGATCGCGATCATGGCGTTCGTGAGGCTCGGCCCCAGCGCTCCCAGGATCGCGATCGCGAGCAGCAACCCCGGAAACGCGAGGAGCACGTCCATGCTCCGCATGATCGGGTTGTCGAGCCGGGGGTAGTAGCCTGCGAGGAGCCCGAACGTCACGCCGGCCGCGAACGCGATCCCGACCGTGATGACGCCGATCTCCAACGACACGCGGCTGCCGTAGACGATCCGGCTGAGGATGTCGCGGCCGAGGTCGTCGGTGCCGAACGGGTGCGCTCGCGACGGCCCCTCGAACCGCGCCTGGATGTTTGGTTGGATCGGATCGTACGGTGCCAGGATCGGCGCGCACAACACGACGAGGACAAGGACCGCGACGATGCCCGCCCCGATCCGGACCTGCCACGACCGCCCCAACCGGTGCCTGAGCGCCGCGCCCCGAGGACGCCACCCCGCGGGGGTGGCCGGCGTCACCGCGGCGTCACTCATACCGGATCCGCGGATCGACCACGGAGTAGGCCATATCCACGACCAGATTCGTGACCACGAAGGTGACCGCGAACAGCAGCACCGCTCCCTGGACGATCGGGAAGTCACGGCCCAGAATCGCGTCCACGAGCAGCCGGCCCATGCCCGGTAGCGAGAAGATCGTTTCGGTGACGACCGCGCCGCTCAGCAGCAGGCCGAACTGCAGGCCGACGATCGTGACGACCGGCAACAGGGCGTTGCGAAATGCGTGCCGGATGACCACCCCGGGTTCCCAGACGCCCTTCGCCCGCGCGGTCCGGACGTAGTCCTGGTGGAGCGTCTCCAGCATCGACGATCGGGTCAGGCGCGCCAGCAGGGCGATCGTGCCGCTGCTGACCGTCACCGCGGGCAGCGCGATGTGGCGCCATCCGTCGACCGTCGTGAGCGGGGCAAAGCCGCTCAGCGGAAACCACCGCAGCGTGATCGCGAAGATCCACAAGAGGATCAAGCCGATTGCGAACACCGGCATCGCCGATCCCGCGAGGGCGACGAAGATGGTGGTGAGATCGAGCACCGAGTTGCGGCGGTAGGCGGCGAGGATGCCCATCGGGACGCTGATCGCGATCGTCAGCGCCACGCCAACGACCGCGAGCGAGAGCGTGACCGGAAACGTCGAGAGGAGGCGGTCCAGCACCGGCTCCCGGGAGCGGATCGACCGGCCGAAGTCGCCACGGGCGAGCCGGGCCACATACCTCGCGTACTGGACGTACAGCGGTTGATCGAGCCCGAGGGTGTGTTCGACCTCGCGCACCACGTCGGGGGGCGCGTCCGGCCCCGCCACCACGAGCGCGGGGTTGCCCGGGGTGAGGTGCAGGATCAGAAACACCAGCACCGATACGCCGAGCAGCACCGGCACCGCCAGGAGCAGGCGCCCCGCGACGTATGAGGCCATGCCCCGGCTACGCTATTGTTTGAACTCGAGGTCGAGCATCTTGTAGAGCACGTTCGCGTGCATCTGCGGGACCACCAGGTTCGGCGTCGCGATCACGACGCGTTTCTCGTGCACGAGCGGCACCCAGATCGCGTTCTGCACGATGATCTGTTGGAGCTTCTGATACGCGTCCGCGCGCTCTTGCTCGTTCGTGCTGGACCGGCTCAGGTCGAGCAGGCGGTCGGTCTCCGGGTCCGCCCAATCGAACCGGTTCGGCGCGGGTCGTTGCTTGCTGTTGAAGTAGAAGTACAGGATGTCGGGCGTGACGTACCGGACGTTGATGAAGAACATGTCATGCTGGCCCGCGCGGAGCGCCGCGAGGAACGCGGTCCATTCTAGGCTCTGCGGCCTGACCCCGACGCCGACGCCCGCTAGTTCGGACTGGACGAGGCTGACGAGCTGCTCCAGGCCGGGCCCGGGTGACCACAGGAACAGCAGCGACAGCGGCTGCCCGTTCTTCTGGCGAGGCTGCCCGGGACGGGTCTGGGCCCACCCGGCCTCGTCGAGGAGCCGCTTCGCCTTGCTCGGGTCGTAGCGATAGCCGACCTGCTGGACGCCCGGCCACCAGCCCGGGGTGCCCGGGGCGAGCGGCCCGAACGCCTCCGTCGCCAGCTCGTAGTAAGCTCCGGCGATGATCTCCTGCTTGTTGATCCCGTAGTTAATCGCTTGGCGCACCTTGAGGTCGTCGAGCGGCTTGTGCCCCAGCTTGAAGCCGATGAACGCGGTGTTTTGGTCGCTGTAACGGATCACTTGTACGCGCTTGTCCTTGTCCAGGACGGGCACCTGTTCCCCCGGGATCGACTCGGTGAACTGGGCGTCTCCCACCTGCACCGATGCGATGCGCGGCGTGTCCTCGACGATCGTATGGAACACGACCGTGCCGAAGTGTGCCGGCCCCTGGTTCTTGTAGAACGACGGGCCCCAGGTGTACGCGGGGTTCCGCGTGACGACCAGCCGGTCGTTCCGCACCCACTCCTTGAGCACAAACGGGCCGGTTCCGTCGACCTTCCCAACGGCGGTTCCGTAATCGTCGCCCGCGCGGTTGACGGCGTCGGCGTTGATGATGCTCGCGGAGTAGTTGGCGAGGTTCACAAGCAGGATCGACAGCGGGTCCTTGAGGTGCATCACGACCGTGCGCGGATTGGGCGCGTCCACGCTCTCGACCGGGCTGATGTTGAACGCGGTCGGAGAGCCCTTCAACCCGCGCCACCGATCCATCGTGAACTTGACATCCGCCGCTGTGAGCGGTTTGCCGGACGCGAACCGCACGCCCTGGCGCAACGTGAACGTGTACGTCTTCCCATCCGGAGAGACCGTCCACTTCTCCGCCAGTCCCGGTTTGACCGCGTTGGCGTAGTCCTGCGAGACCAGGGTGTCGTAGAGGAGGTAGTCGACTTCCGCGGACGAGACGGCCGTCGTCTTGTGCGGGTCGAGCGTCTCCGTTTCCTGGGGACGGGCGAACGTGAACGTGGCGTTCGAGGACGGCGCGCCAAGCGCGAACTGCGGAGCAACAACGAGCAACAAGGCCGTACATACGAGCACACACGACCGCGCGATCCGACGCATCCTGACGTCTCCTGAAGGAGCCCGCGAGGGCCGGATGGGGGACGATGCTGCCGCGTATTCGAGTGTTGGTCGGGCTCCTCCTGCCGTTTGGCAGGGCAATACCCGTTCGTTACCGGAACGCTAGCGCAGACGCCGCGTCTAGTGTGTCCAGTGTGGACGAGGTGTTGACACTTTTGCACTCCAACCGAGCCCGGCGGCATGGGTTAGCTGGCCTTTCTGCCGGCGAACAGCGTCGCCGGCGTGCGGCCTTGCAGGCGATACCCTTGATGCGGGCGCTCCCGGTT
>DATGJN010000058.1 GCA_035295165.1 bacterium | reverse complement strand
CTGCACGCAATCGGCGCCAACCGCCCGGCTGAGCACAAGGGTATTCTCATGCACACGCACACCCTGAATCCGCGTGGTTCCGGCCAGCCCGAGCTGATCCATGTACCCGGTAACGTCCCCACCCGGTGTCACGGTGAGCGTGAGAGAGCCATGCCGTCCTCCGCAACACCACCAGTGCCATACTCCGAGGACCTCCGCGCGCGAGAGAGAGACAGCCGCAGCTTCAGCATCGACGATCGCCCCATGACCCCGTTCGGCGAGCCCCGGGGGCGCACCCGTGATCCCACCGAGCACGCCGACCGCCATCACGACGGCCGTGACGAGCGCCCGCCACGATTGCCTGCAACGCAGGACGTGCCACACGCTACCCATGAGGCTCCCCGGATGGCGGGCGAGACGACGCGCTTCGAACCCGACGTGCCGCACCGCGATCCTCCTATCCCGACGTTATCCTACTATATATACGGCCGTCCCGGCCGGTTTGTGCCGCGGGCTCGCGCGAGGTCGCGGCCGGACAGCGGATCTCCAGCTGCTTTGCCGCATCGACATCGTGGGTAAGATCACGTAGGATCGTGGAGAGAGCCAAGATGCGTCGTCACTAAGACGGACGGCGAGACGCCCCACCCGGGAGCGACATCATCGACGCGAATGTCTGGATTCCACCAGCCGCCTTCGTGCTCGGCGGCGTCGTGGCGGGATTGATCGTCGAAAGAGCGATCCTCCCACGGATAGCCAGGTACGTCGCCCGCCGCGAAGGGGGCGTAGAGCATCTCGTCGTCGCCGCGCTCCGGGGCGTCGTGTTCGTCTGGGGCGCGGCGGTAGGCTTGTACGGCGCCGTGCTGAGCGCGCGCATCGCACCCGAGTGGTCCCGACTGTCTCAGAAACTCCTCGTCATCGTCGCGATCGCATCGGTGACGCTCGTCGTGGCGCGCATCGCCGCGGGGGCCGTCGGCCTGTACAGCCGTCATCTGTACCGCCACGGGCGCGGCCCGGACATGCTGTCGCCCACGATTATCACGAACTTCACTCAGTTGCTCGTGTTTCTGGTGGGGGCGCTCATCGGTCTGCAGTCGCTCGGCATCGCGGTCACGCCGATCCTGACCGCGCTCGGCGTCGGCGGGTTAGCGGTCGCGCTTGCCCTGCAGGAGACCCTCGCCAACCTGTTCTCCGGGTTGTATATCATCACCGCCCGCCAGATCCGACCGGGCGACTACGTGAAGCTCAATACCGGCGAAGAGGGGACGATCATCGACATCACGTGGCGGAGCACCAAGATCAGAGAGGGCCCAAACAACATGATCATCGTGCCCAACGCCAAGTTGGCGTCCGCGACCGTCACGAACTACTACGAGCCGGATCGCGAGATCGCCGTGCCCGTGCGGATGGGCGTCAGCTATGAGAGCGACCTCGCCGCCGTGGAGCGGATCACACTCGACGTCGCGCGCGAGGTGCTGCGGGACGCACAGGGCAGCGTGCGCGGCTTTGAGCCGGTCCTCCGGTATCACACGTTCGGGGATGCCAGCATCGATTTCACCGTGGTGCTGAGGGCGCAAGACATCGGCAGCCAGGACGCCGTGAAGCACGAGTTTGTAAAGCGGCTGCACGCTCGGTACCGAGCCGAGGGCGTGCGGTTTCGATCCGAGACGGGCATCTCGCTGCACGACGCGGGCGCCGCTGCCTTGCCACGCCTCGGCACAGTCGAACGGCGGTAGGATGGGGTCCTTGCGAACGGACCGTCCTGCGCGAACGCGCACCGCGGCGCCCAGAGAGGAGCGGTCATGAGGAGGATCGCCGCAAGCTTGCTTCTCCTGTCGCTGATCGCCGGGCCGGCGACGATCGCGTGGCCACAGTCTGACTCCGGGTTTCCTCCGCCCTGCAGCCAGCCTCATCCGACCTATGTGTGCGTCCGGATGTGGAACCAACTCCCGGACGCCACGGTGACGTTCTTCATCGACCAGTCCGCGCAGGGCTCCGCAGAGCCAGGCCACTCGATCTACGGAACCGCGCCCTCCGGCACGCATCACGTCGGCGCAACGGTGGTCAGCGATCCGGCCGACCACCAGCGGCAGACCGTACGAACCGTCGTCTGGGCCCCGGGGGCCAACGCCACGTACTGCATCTTCGAACCCGCCAAAGGCGGGTGTTGAGCGGCGCGTCCGTCACAGCGCCCGCCTCGGAAGTGGGCCCCCGCGCCACCGAGGGCCTCACGCGTGAACCGTCCGCCCGATCGACTCAGTGGTTCCCGTGATCCCAAGGGTGATCGGGGCCCCGCCCCGAGTCCCACGGATGATCGTAGCGCCACTGCCCGTCTGGATTGCCTCGTCGGAACCGCTGATTGTTCGCGCACCAGTTGTCGCTCCGCCGGTCTCGTCCCCAACGGTCGTAGCGGTCCGCCCGCGTGGCGCACTGCGCCATCCACTGCTGGTGATACCAGCCCCAGTTACGGTCGCCGTACGTGGACGATGGGGGCCGGTAGTACTGCGCCGTCACCCCCGTACTCGGAACCGCCGCCTGCACAGGCATGCCGCCAAGCGAGACACAGGCCGCTGCGGCGAGCGCTATCGGTGCCAGTCGCGTACCGATGAACGTGCGCATAATCGCCCCTCCCACGGTGAGCCGGCCGATGACTCGGCCGGCCGGTACGAGGCATCCCGTTTCTGACCGCCCTGGCGCCGTGATGCTCGGCGCTGTGCTCACCTCCCTTCCGGACGATAGACTCCATCCGCCTCTAGCGGTATCATTGCGCGGAGTTATCGAGATCGCGTGAATGGCTGATGAAGACATCGCGAAGATCTCGTGAACGCGCGGCCGTCGTGGCCCCGGCGCACCCGCACAGACCGTGCGCGGCTCCCGTGGGCGGCGTCTGTGGCCTAGGCCGCGGACGCCGCCGAGAAGATCTCGGCCACCCCCAGGCTCTTCAGCGCCGCCTCCAGCTGACCGTCCTCACCCCGAGCGACCTCGGCGACCGTGAGGGCCACTTGGACCCCCGGGGTGATGCCGACCCCCTCGATCTGTTCGTGCTGCGGACCGGTCACCTGGGACACGGTCACCTCGATGCCGCCGTCGGGCAACGCATACCGCATGGCCACGCCGAGCGCGCCTGCGGTCTTGTCGCCGACGAGCGTCGCACGATGTGCATCACGCAGCCCGGCCGTGAGCAACTCCGCCGTCGAAGCCGTGCCGTCGTCGATCAACACGACCAGCCGGCCGCGATCGACGATGGGCGTACCCGTCGACGTAATCTCGGTGGGCGGTCGTGCACGCTCCACCGTGTGCGCCAGGAGCGTCCCCGGCGGCAGAAACGCGCCGGCGACGATGCTCCCCTCCTTGATCAATCCTCCCCCGTTGTTCCGCAGGTCGAGAATCACCGATGAGATGGCCCCCCGCGACGCGAGGGAGCGGAGGGCGCTCCGAATGTCGTGCCCGGCGCCCCTGGGAAATGCGAGCAACCGCACGTAGGCCACACCGGGCCGGATGAAGTACGCGTCGACCGGAGGGATTTGAATCGCCTGTCGCACGACGGAAACCGTGAGCGTCCGATCGCGCCGCTGCACCGTCACGCTGACCGCGGAGCTCGCAGACCCGCGAAGCAGCGGGACGAGTTCACCCGCCGTCATGCCGCTGACATCCTTCCCGTCCACCCGCAGGATCCGGTCGAATCGCTGGAGCCCGGCCCGTGCCGCCGGCGCGCCCGGAAAGGCGGCGGCGACAAACGCCACGGTGGTGCCGTCGGTGTCCTTGATGCTCTTAACGAAGACCCCGATGCCCGCGTAGCTCGCCTGACCCGCGAGATTTCGCTGGAATTCCGCAAAGGCAGCGGCCGTGTAGTAGTTCACGTGGGAATCGTGCAACGACGCCAGCATCGCGCGAGTGGCGGTCTGGGCCAGATCCTCGGCCGATCCCCCCTTCCCCGCCTGAACCGCGCGGTCGAACACGGCGAGGAACATGCGCGACGCGGACCCTTCCGGCGTCCCTTGTGGAATGTCGGACAGCGCAGCGGTGTCGAGGTCGGTCGCCGTCCGCAACGCCCCGATCGCGGTATTCAGGAGCCCAACGTCGTCCACCGTCTTGACGTAGTTCTGATCCAGTGTACGGAGGGCGGCCACCACGAGGCTCCCGTCCGTCGCGTACGCGGGTATGAACGCGAAGCCGCAGCACACCGCGACGACAAGGACGACCCACCCCCGCCGTGTTGCGCGACATCCCATCTCTTCCCTCCTTCGCAACGCCAGGGTTCACTAATTGCGCATCACGTCGGGTATCCCTGCACCTGCCCTCGGTCGTTCGCCGCACGGCACGCACACGCGAACCACCGTGTCCGGTCCGACAGACGGGATCTGACCATGCCCCACCCGGGGAAGCATACGGACCCCGAGCGCGATGAGGAGCACAGAGGCGTCGGCGACAATCGCTGGCGAGGATCGAAGAGATCGGAGGCGGTGGCGGAGGCCATCGCCGTCGGAACGGCGACGCCCGGCATGCGCGTTGATCGCGGGACGATCTTGGCGCACTCGCCGACACGTGCGCGGTCCGCGCGTGCGTGTCGACGAACCTCCGACCCGATGTCCTTCGGAGAGTTACCGTGGCCGCGATGGGCGACAGGATACCGTGCGTTTCAGTCCGGTCCCACTGGCACTTGGACGACCAATGGGACACGACGCACAATCCGCAGTTGTGCCCCGCTCGCGGCGACGCCGGCCGTCGTCAACAAGGCCGCCGGCACGTTCGGGTGCCAGTGGAAGCTACGCGAGTTGCCGTTTCCGCGACGCGTGTTGGCGAACGCGATCCCAAATCTGCTGATCGACCCGCTGCGTCGGGTAACGGAGAGTCGCCCGCGGCGGCTGGAGCGTGATTTTCCCTTCGGAGATCCCCCAACACCGCCGAAGCACGCGATTGACGGCCGACAACACATCCGGAGTCCCGTGCAGCGTCAGACGCCCGCTGCGAGGAAACGTGGATGCCGGCCAATTTCCATCGAGGTATCCGGCGAGAAAGGGCGCGATCAGGTCGTTCGGGATGTCGTCGAGCAACGCCGGGTCTTCGCCGTGAAAATCGGACGGAATCCCCCACGGCATCAGCGCGTGGCACAGGCTGGGCTCCCGGACATACACCTGCCATCCGAGCAGGCTGCTTTGACAGTACTCCTGACGCACCCGCGGGCCCGTGATATCCTCCATGAACTTCGTCATATGCTTCTCGGCCCGGTCGCCCAACGTCACGACGACCGCCATGGACGGACCCTGGCCGGAGATACGCCCGGCGGCCGTCAGGAATCCCACCCAATAGAGCTGCACGTCCGCCGCCGCGTGCCCGTTCGGTACGGTGCGCAGGGTGAGAATCTCCGCGGGGTTCGACAGCCGCCCGTGGTTCGCCGGCGCGAGGACCCGGTTGACGACCGCGATCGGAAACTGGCAGAGCTCCGCGATCTCCGTGGCGCCCAAGCCCTTTCGGGCGGCCGCGCGAATCTTGGTGATCTGGGCGCGCGCCTCCGGGGCCAGTTCCCG
This sequence comes from bacterium, assembly GCA_035295165.1. Taxonomy (NCBI): domain Bacteria; species bacterium. The sequence goes on along the minus strand of DATGJN010000058.1, from coordinate 36,381 downwards.
TCCCCGCAGGGTCATATTCCTGTGCCCGAGGTCGCGCGGTCTTGCTCGGCGGGATCGGAAGCTGGTGACGTCGGTTCCGTGGCGGGCGACGTTGTGTCGGAACGAGATTGCTTGCGTGCGAGCTTCGCGTCGCGCTTGGCTTTCTGCTTCAATTCTCGTGCTCGTTTCGCAGCGTTGTAGTTTGGTCGCTTCACCCATCACGCTCCCTTGTACCGTGATGCATACAGTATAGCATTCGGCCTACATCCGCACCGCGTTGTCCATCTCAGCGCCCGAGGTCCGTGAGGACTTCCCGCACCACACGGTGAGCCGCCCCGCGGAAGCGCCCCCACTCGGCCCACGAGCGCTCGAACTCCGCGGAGTAGTCGTCGGGCAGGCCTTCCAGCCGGGCCGCGATCTCCGGGAGCTCGTCCAGGGCGACGATACGGAACCCGGCGATGCGTTCGTCGGGGTCCTCGGCCCGCGGTTCATCTCTTGCCTCCAGCAGAAAGACCCAGGTGAAGAATTCGGACAAGACCCTGCCATCGTGGTACCCGATGATCGCAACGAGCGTAACAACGGGGCTGTTCAGCCCGGTTTCCTCACGCACCTCGCGGTGCAGCGCCTCAAGCACGGGCTCCCCTCGACGGATCCCGCCCGTGGGTAACCGGTACAGGTTCGGCGGGTAGTACTCCTTGGTGATCGCAAGGAACCCGCCGGACGCGACGCGGATCGCCATGCACACCTCTCCTGGACGCGTCGTTGCGGCGTTGGCAAGAAAACGATTCGCGCCGAGGGGCACGATGTGTGTGCGGGGGACGCCCACGCGAGTGCCAAGCAGCTCAAGCTCGGCGCGGACGGCACTGGGAAACGGCAAGTACACGGTCGACGCTACGCCAACGCGGCCTTGACCACCGGCGTCGGAGGAACGTCCCGGCCGCGCTTAAGCGCCGTGTGGACCGCGTTGAGCGCCGCGACGATCAGCCCCTCCCGCGCTTCGGTGTCCGCCTCGAGGGTTCGGGCGGGGCGCGTCGGCAAACCTAATGGTCACTATAGGAACCCTCGTTCGGCCCTGTCAACGCCGTTGCGATGAAGCACGCCGAACGAGAGCCGGGGAAATGGCACGATTCTTCCGGTGTTCGGCAGGACGTGATCACCGAACACCTGGAACCTCCCGTCGTGACCGACGCTGAACGCCTCCGCGACATCAAGGAGAAGCTCGACCGCTGGGCGTACCTCTCGCACCATCCGGAGGCGGAACGCGACATGCGCTGGCTGTTGGGGCAACTCGACGAGCACGGTGCTCACATCGCGCTCCTGGAGGAGCGACTCAAGCAGTCCGCGTGGGCGTTTCGCCTTCCGTGACGCCTCGATGGCGACTCACCGCGGCTCCACCAGCATCGCCGAGATCCGTGCTGTCCATCGGGCACGCGCCGTGCACGGGCTCCCAAATAGACCTCCGAAGCAGCGGGATCGATCCGAGCGGGGTGAACCCACACATCGTCGGGCGTCCGAGACTGCCTCGGGACCCTCGCGGCCAATCAGGAGCCAGGCCGTCGCATGAACGTCGGCAAGGCCCATCGTCCGAGCATGCGCGCCCCCGGCAAGGGCGAGGGTAGGCGCGATACAACGGCACACCAAGGCAACCGCGCAGACCGATCCGCCGCTGACGATATCAACATGGACTGGATCGGCGGGCCTGCGGGCACCCACGAGCGGCGCTAATCATAGCGACGCGACGCGGCAAGAGTAAGTTGCCCGTAGATGCCTTTCCGACCAACTGGGATGAACACGCGAGCGGCGAACACGGCATGTCACGAGCCGACACTCGTCGGACGCCCCCTGACAACGACGGGAACTCGGGCACGCGCAGCCAATCAGGTCCCGGCGGCACACCCGGCACAACCGGAGGCGTGAAACCGGCATGAGCGCAGCAGATATCGCGACCACCTTCGAGGGCGAGCGGAAACTCTACAACGCCGTCCGCATGCGACTGTTGAGCGCTTATCCGCCATCCGTGTTCCTCTTGCTTGCGGACGGGGGGATGCTCGGCGTGTTTCCGGCAATCAAAGAGGCGGACGAGCACGCCCGACTCCAGCGCTTCACGTCGTGGATCGTGAAGTCACTCGGCGACGTCACCGTAGAACATGAAGTCCCAAGTCCATAGTCAACGATTTCTCGGCGGTGGCGCTCAATCCGGCCTGAGACGTCCCATAGGTTCGCTCGGCACCGCCGCCGGGAAAGACCCGAGACCGCACGCCCCGTGCGGATCGGACGCAGCGGGCGGGTGTTTGCGTGCCCTGCGCGCTGAACGCTAGTGCTCGGTACTGAAAGGAGCAGATCGGTGCCAGCACCAGACGTGCTCAACCTCGAAGCGACCTACCATGAGTCGGAGAATGAACGCCCCGCGCCCTTGCTCCTTCACTTGATTTAGTTCGCCATGTAGCCGCCATCGATTGTGAAGACTCCTCCGACGACGAAGCGCGCACGGTCGGACGACAGCCAGCACACCATCTCAGCGACATCCTCCGGTTTACCAAACTCGCGAAAGGGAACTCTGACCAAGAGTTCGGCACCGCGCCGCGCGATCGTTTCCGCGACCATCTCCGTATTGATCCATCCTGGGCAGACGCAGTTCACGCGGACCTTCGGGGCGTACTCAATCGCTGCGGTCTTGGTCAGGCCTACGACTCCGTGCTTGCTCGCGGCGTACGCCGCCGTAGTCGGGAAGCCCGTCAACCCGGCGAGGGAAGCGGCGTTAACTATCGATCCAGAGCCTTGCTGGACCATTTGTTCAAGTTCCGCCTTCATGCACAGCCAGGTGCCCTTAAGGTTTACCTGAATGAGTTTGTCGAAGGCGTCTTCGGGCCATTCGGCCGTGAGTTTGCCGCGGACACCCGCCAGAGTCCCGTTGATCCCGGCATTGTTAAACGCGCAATCGAGCCGTCCGAAGGCATTGAGGGTAGCCGTCATCATGGCCGAGACGTCTGCAGGCTTGCTCACGTCAGCGACGACCCCCGTCGCTTCGCCTCCAGATTTGGTGATCAGCCCTGTTGTCTCCTTGACGCCGTCAGCGGAGATATCGGCGACTGCGACCCGAGCGCCTTCGCGAGCAAATAGTACCGCGGTCGCCCGTCCGATGCCGCGGCCGCCACCGGTAATCAGCGCGACTTTTCCCTCAAGCATCCCGGCCATAGTTCACCCCTCTCTGATCGAAAGACGACGAGTTGGATTGTGAATCGCGACCGCGAGGCTCCGTGGACCTTTGAGCCAGCCTCATTCGAACTTTCCATTTTGGGTTTCCGGGTACCTCCCACAAGAGGCCCCCGGACGCCGCGTGGCAAGATCGGCGGGAACAAACCGGGGCGGCTTCGCACGTATGTCGGCGCGGAGTTGCGGACGCGATCCTAGAGAACATGGACCACGCGCTGTAGCCTCCCGTCCATTCGTTACCGAAAACGTGCCCGCAGACGCGCGCAAGACCGAAACCCGTAGGTAGACAGCGCGTCGCCCCTAACTCCTCGTCTACGCGTGGAAAAACGGCCTCTCTGGGATTCCAGAATCGTATCAGAAGAGAACGTCGTCAGCGCGAGCGGGTCGAGGTCGTCAACTGTCGAACACGTGGCGGCGAGTTTCGGCAGCCAGCGGTTATAGGTTTCGAGCGTGCCTTCTGTACACCCGTTAATCCGCTTTTGGAGCAGGAACGCTTCGGCTAACGCTTTCGTGGACTTCGGCAGGGCGGGTCGCGTCTCGGCCTCGGCGTCCCCGGTGACGCTTCCCGGAAGGGTCGAGAAAATCGGGGAATGTGACCAGACTGTGACGGGCGTCTGTGCGTCCGTTCTGACAGCCTGATTCTAGCGCCTCGGACGGATATTTTACCTGACCTACGGACTTTCTGTCTTGACTCGCACCCCCCTTCGTGCGCAAACTATTGCTATTAAAGGGTGGCGCGCCCGGAGGGATTTGAACCCCCGACCTACGGATTCGTAGTCCGGCGCTCTATCCGCTGAGCTACGGGCGCGTACAGTCAACCACGGCACGTTCAATACTAGCAAATAGTACACGGTTTCTCCAGGCATCTCAAGCGGAGAGGCGCGGCTGATCGGGTCGGGGAATACGGTCGCACGGGGCCCCGTTGCCCTGAGAGAAGACGTAGGTCCTGCGGCCCGCGGCATGAAACGGACGCGGAGGGTACGTGATGAGGAGGAGGCGGGGGGACATGCGGCGGTTGTTCGGGATCACGCTGGCGTTGCTGATGGTCGCGACCGCAGGCGCGGGCGCGTCCGCCCAGGGTGCCCCGATCCCGGGGCCGATCTCCCCCGGTCAGGCGGTCGGAGGTTTCCGACTCGGGCAGAACGTCACCGACATGGTCACGTCCCTCGGGCCGATTCACTCGGAGGACGACATTCCCGGAAGTAATCTGACCGCATATTTCTGGCCACTGAAGCGACTCGGCGCGATCGCAGACAAGGACTCGAGCAAGGTCGTGGCGCTCGTTGTGTCCCTGGACGACGGATATCGCACGGACAAGGGGGTCGCCGCGGGAACAGACATGGATTCCGTGCGCACCGCGTACGGGCACGAGGACAGCGTGGACAGCCATGAGGACGACGATACGCTGGTGTATGATCACATCGGCGTGGCGTTTCTCGTGGATAAATCGGGAGCGCTCGGGAGCCGCGTCTCAGCGATTTTCGTGTTTAACCCGGGGCAGTACAAGACGATCTTCCAACAGGCGCAGTAACGCGCGAGCGCAACCCTGGGCCGCAGGCCCAGGATGATCGGATTCGACGAATCCCCGACACCCCGGACCTGCGGCGTCCGCCGACGGAGCCGGCCGTCGCCCCTGCCGACACAGCGGACCTAATGCCCCCAGAACCGGCCCTCAGGCCGCCGGCCCACAGTCGGTGAAGTTCTTAGTTTGAGGCCTTAGCAAATCGAGCGTCGAAGGGGCGCGCGCCGCGGCTGACGTCCTCGCGCAGATCTGCGATCCCGTTCCGCCGCCCGTTTCCGTTTCCGTTTCCCACACCAGGCGCCATCTCCAGCACCGAGAGCAACCGATGGACGTCGTCGACCCCGGCCACGCGATACCGCGCCGCCGTCTGCGGAGGCTGGTGCCCCACTTTGACGGTGACGGCGGGCTCCGCGAGGGCAACAAACACATCCTCGTCAGCCAGGTCATCTCCAATGAAGATGGGATGGACCTGAGTTGACCACACGTCGCCAAACGTCTCGGTCAATATCCTGCGCACCGCGGACCCTTTGTTCCACGACACGTCCGGTCGGAGCTCAAACGCGTACGTGCCGAGGTGCACAGCGATGTGTCCTGCGGGTGCCTGTCCGCTTTCCTCGAACACCGCATCGCGGACTCGTTCGATGAACGCGTTCGGCGTGTGGCGGTAGTGCACGGTGAGCGTCAACCCTTTGTCCTGGAGCCACGCGCCAGGAATCACGCGCAGCCGACGCTCCAACCGTCGGCCGCACGCCTCGAGCGCCGCGCGGGCCCGCTCGGCCTCCGGCTGCACCCATGAGCGCCCACGTCCCGAGATCTCGAGGCCGTAGTTCCCCGCGTACACGATGTTGTCGAGGCCGATGCGGTCGCGCAAATCCTCGACCGAGCGCCCGCTGACGATGGACACAAGCGCGTGAGGACGCGCCGCAAGCCGCGTGAGCGTCGCCCGCGTGCTCTCGAGCAGACGCACGCGTGTAGGATCCTCGTCAAACGGCACGAGCGTGCCGTCGAAGTCCAGGAACAGCGCGAGCGGGCGGCCGTTGGATGCGGCCGCGCGCCCGACCGCGGTCACGGTCTCGGCCTTCGGCCGAACCAACCTGCCCGCGTCGATCAGACGAGCCGCCGCCTCCAGATGTTTGCCCATCCAGTGGTACACGTCGTGCGCGATGAGGTGACCGCGGAGGTGGTCCATGCGCTGCCGCCGTTCCTCCGCGGGCATCTCAAGCGCGCGGGCGATCGCCGCGGCGCAGCCTCCGGCATCGTACGGATTGATCGACACGGCGCCCATCAGTTCGTCGTGTGCACCGGTGAACTCGCTGAGCAGCAGGGCCCCCGGCTCGCTCACCTGACAGGCGACGAACTCTTTGGCCACAAGGTTCATCCCGTCCTGAACCGCGCTGACGACACAGACATCCGCCAACCGGTACAGCGCTGCCATGCCCGCCGGAGGGAGTGGATCGGGCAGGGCAATGACCGGAAGCCAGTCGCCCGTCCCGTACGCGGCGTTGAGACGCTCGATCCGCTCTTCGACTTTGACCCGCAGGTCGCGGTACACTTTGATCTGTCCCCGGCTGGCGGCCATCTTTTGAATGAACACGACGCGCGACCGGTACTCGGGGTGCCGCGTCAACAGTTGATCGATCGCCCGCAGCCGCTTGAGCACTCCTTTCGTGTAGTCGAGCCGGTCGACGCTCAGGATCGCCCGCCGTCCATCGAGGCCGAGGAGCCGGCTCAAGCCGTCCACCCACCGGTCGGTCTGGGACGAACGGGCCACCTCGTCCAATGCGGGAACGTCCACGCTGATCGGGAACGCTTCAACGCGCGTGCGCCGCCCAGCGTACTCCACAGTCCGTCCGATGATGCGGGCGCCGAGGTCCCGCTGCGCGCACTCCAGGAAGTGCTCCGCGTGACGTTCGTGCTGGAACGTCAACAGATCGTTTGCCAGCAGGCCGTCGAGCAGCTCCACGCGATCCGGGCAGACGCGAAACACGTCCCAGGCCGGCCACGGGACGTGCCAGAACTGCATGAGGAAGAGGTCCGGACGAAGCCGCCGGAGCACGCGCGGGCACGTCGCCAGATGATAATCGTGCAGCCACACGATCGCGCCGCCGGGCGCCTCGGCGGCGACGGCCTTCGCAAAGCGCTGGTTGACCGCCTGGTATGTGTCCCAGTACCGGGCGCGGATGCGGATCTGATCGAGCACCGTGTGGCACAACGGCCACAGCACCTGGTTCGCATAGCCATAGTAGTAGCCGTCGACTTCCTGCCTCGAGAGCGCGATCCGTTTGAGCGTGTACCGGGGATGATCGTCCGGAACTCGAATGCGGGCGTGCGCGTCGGTGACGTCAAAATCGGCGTCCCCGTCTCCCCACGCGATCCACGTCCCCGACGTCACCTGCATGACCGGATCCAACGCAGCCACGAGGCCACCGACCGGCCGCTCCACGATGGGTCCGCCCGGCCCGGTCCGATGCGTGTACGGCTCGCGGTTGCTGACGATCACCAGTTCGCGGCCGTTCAGAATGTCATCCAGCCGCTGCAGGCGCGTTTGTTCGATCGCCATCATGTACACCTCCACACCCGAGAGTTGCCCAGGACCGGGGGCGTGGCCGCGCATGCACAAAACAGAACCACCCGGAGAAGGTCTCCGGGTGGTCCACGGCCCGGTCGGCCTTCTCTCGTTGCCTACGGGGTTAGCTGACGGGCTCGGGCCGAGAGACTGCCCCGCCTGTGCACACACAGGCTACGCCCCAAGAACCTGGGTCCCCCGCTCCCCGGCAACGCCGAGGATTCGGCATACCGCTGTGCCTTACGCGGCTACCAACCTCTATTATCCCCAAGAAGCTCGCATTTGTCACGTGATCCCGGGCGCGGGTCGAGCGTCTCGGCTCAATGCGCTCGGACGTCCAGCGCGTCCCGCAGCGCATCCCCGATGAAGAAGACGGCAACAACCGTCGCCGTCACGACCGCCCCGGGGGCGATGACCAGGACGGGGTTCGAGGTCAGGTAGGTTTCCGCCTGAGTCATCAGATTGCCCCACGTCGGGATCTCTGGCGGCAGACCGAACCCGAGGAAGTCGAGCGCCGCTTCGGCCAGCATCGCGCCGGCGACGGCGAACGCGGCCTGCACCAGGATCGGGGCCATGGCGTTCGGCAGGATGTGGCGAAACACGATCCGTCGCACGCCAGCGCCGCCCGCGCGCGCGGCATCGACGAACTCCCGCTCGCGCAGTGACAGATACTCCGCGCGCACGATGCGCGCGAGTCCGGTCCAGCCGAACAACCCCAGGTACCCCACCATCATGAGGACGGGTGCCCGGCCGCCGGTCCAGTTGAGCAGGATCAACAGCAAGAAGATCGCCGGGAAGCTAAGGACCAGGTCGACGAGGCGCATGACGGCGGTATCGACCCATCCGCGGAGATAGCCGGCGAGCGATCCCAGGACGACGCCGATAGCACCGCCGAGCAGCATCGCTGCCAACCCCACCAACAGACTGACGCGCCCGCCGTACAGCACCCGCGCCAGTTCGTCGCGGCCGAGATCGTCCGTGCCGAGCGGGTGATGCACGCTCGGCGAGGCAAACGCGTGATCGGGATCGAGCAGCGTGGGGCTGTACGGTGTCAACAGGGGGGCGAACACCGCCCCACCGGCGATCAGGACGAGCGCCGCCGCACCGGCGACGGCGGCCCGGTGGCGGCGGAAGCGCGTCCACGCGAGCGTCCGCGGCGTCACGACGGTGCTACACATACCGGATCCGCGGGTCGAGCACGGCGTACGACAGGTCGGCCAGCAGGTTGCCGGCGACGAGGAGCGCCGCGCTGATCAGCAACCCTGCCATCTGCACCGGGTAATCGCGGTTGTTGAGCGCTTCGAGAAACAGCCGCCCCATTCCCGGCCACCCGAAGATCGACTCCGTGATGACGGCCCCGCTGAACAGCGCGTGCAGGTCCAGGCCCATCAGCGTCACCATTGGGATCAGGGAGTTGCGCAGGACGTGCCGGTCCAGGACCCGCCAGCGCGGCAGCCCCTTCGCGCGGGCCGTGCGTACGTAGTCCTGCGAGAGCACCTCCAGGACGCTGCTGCGCAGATACCGGCTCCAACTGGCGATCGAGCCGAGGCCCAGCACGATCGCGGGCATCACGAGATGGCGCAGCAAGTCGAGCGACGACGTGTCCCCGATCTCATGCATCCCAGCGACGGGCAGGAGCCGCCAGCGCACCGCAAACACAAGCTGCAGCATCAGCCCGAACCAGAATGTCGGCATCGCCCACGCGAAAAACGATCCGAACGACAGCAGGGTATCGCCCCACGAATACTTGTGCGTGGCGGCGAAGACACCCAGCGGAAAGGCCAGCGCAATCGACAGAGCGAACGCACTCAGCATCAGCGCCAGCGTCGCCGGCAGGCGCTCGCCGATCATCGTGAGCACGGGCCGTCCCGTGTAGTACGAGTCGCCCCACTGCCCCCGCAGCAGCGCCCCCACCCACGCGAGGTAGCGTTCGTACCACGGACGGTCGAGGCCGAGTTGGTGCCGCAGGACGACGATCCGGTCCGGTGTGACTTGAGGGTTGTGGAGGTATATCGCAAGCGGGCCGCCCGGCGCGACGTTCATGATCGCGTAGCTGACGCAGGACACGAGCAGGAGCAGCACCACCGCCTGCGCGACGCGGCGTGCCGCGTACGTCGCCATAGGCTGCGCTACCGCCGCGCGACCGCCGGCGGGAGGTACCCCGCCTCGGAGCGGCCGCGCGCGCGCCCGCCGTGTCGTGGTGCGGCGATCATCGCGTGCTCCACATCTCCGGAAGCGTGGTGCCGAACGTCGTGGCCGTGTACCCGAACACGTTCGCCGCGACCGCGTCGTTGTTAACGTACCAGAATAAGAAGACGACCGGCACGTCCCGGTACTCGAGCGTCTGGATCTGCGCGTAGATCGCCCGTCGCCGCGCCGGATTCACGGCCCGATCGGCCTGATCAAGCAATCCGTCCATCTCGGGGCTGCGATACCGTTCCGCGTTCTCCCCGGGGCTGTTGGCGTCCGCGGGGATGTAGGCCGACGCCCAGTTGATGCGATTCTCGGGGAAGACGCCCTGCCCCCACGAGAAAATCAGCGCCGCGTCCTTCCCGTTCCACTGCGGCCCGTTCTGGCCGAACAGCGCGGCGGAACTGACGGCGTGGGTTTCGGTGAAGACGCCGAGGGCGCGCCACGCCTGTGCGATCAATTGCATCGCCTGCACGAAGTAAAGCCGCGACGACACCGTCCACAGCGGGATGTCCAACCGTACGCCGTTCTTCACGACGTAGCCGTCCGCGCCGGGCACGAATCCCGCGTCGCGCAGGAGAGCGCGCGCGCGGGCCGGGTCGTAGGATCGTGGCGAGAGACGCCGGTTCGCCCACGGCCCGTTCGGCACCATGTCGCTCACCGCAGGGTCCGCCTGCCCGCGCATGATGTTTTTGATGATCGACGCCTTGGGGGTCCCGAAGTCGAGTGCCTGGCGGACCCTCACGTCTTGGAGAAACTGGTACTCATCGAGCTGGACGAGCGCGTACACCGACGAGAGGTACCGTTGAAGCGTCACACCGGGGAACCGGCGCACCTCGTCGAGACGCGCGGGCGGGACGCCTTCGAGGACGCTGAGATCGCCGGCCCGCAGCAGGTTCACCTGGGTGTTCTGGTCGGGCACGATCCGGATGACAATCCGCCGCAACTTGGGCTGAGTCCCCCAGTAGTACGGGTTGGCCGCAAGCGTCACGTGATCGTCGTTGATGAACTCGGACACCATGAACGGGCCCGTACCCACCGGCTTCTGATTGAAGGATGCGTGATTGATCTGATCCGCTGAGAGCCCGCCGAACACGTGCTGCGGCACGATCGGCGCTCCCACGACCTGTTCCCGAAACGGCGCATAGGGTGTCTTGAGGTGAAAGACGACGGCGGCGGGCGTCGGAGTATCCACGGCCGCGATCCTGTCGAATCCGGTCGCGTAGCTGACATGCACGTCCTTGTTGACCGTGAGCTGCCAAACGTACTTGACGTCGGCAGAGGTGAACGGCCGCCCGTCAGACCAGCGAACGCCGGGGCGCAGCGTGTACGTCCAGACCAGGCCATCCGCGCTGATCTGTTCGTGGGTCGCGAGCGCCGGCTCCCATACGCCCTGGCCGTTGACCCGGTACAGGCTGTCGAAGACAAACCGGTAGATCTGTTGGCTGGCGAGCAGGCTGTGGAGATAGGGATTGAGATTGTCAGGATTGTCCGAGACAACCAGCACCAGCGTGCCCGGGGCCGGCCCCGCCCCCGCGAACCTCGACGGCAAGCACGCCAGCATCCCGCACGCGACCAGTAGCGCCAGCGCTCTCAACATCCCGGCTCCCCGCCCGGTCCGGACTCGTCTCGATACGACCGCCGGCCCGTCCTCATTCTAGAGAGGGACCGCCGGGCTCGCAACCACGCCGCCGCGCTCTGGCGCAGCGTTCAGACGCAGGACCCGAGCGTTCCCGCACCCGCGGCCCGACCCCGCGGGTACCACTCGACCTTGCACTCGGGTGCGGCGTCTCGTACGCTACAAGTTGGTTCGAGAGCGCACGTCGAGGTCATCGAGGTTCTAGGAGGCGTTTGTGGGCAGCCTGAGCGAGGGTGACATCAGTCCGGATCCATTCATCCAGTTTCGCGTGTGGCTGGACGCCGAGGTGCGCGAGGGACTGCGGCTCCCCGCCGCGATGATCGTCGCCACCGCCACGCGGGACGGCAGACCGTCGGTGCGGACCGTCCTCCTCAACGGGGCCGACGAGCGCGGCCTCGTTTTCTATACCAACTACGAGAGCCGCAAGGCGCGGGAACTTGCGGAGAACCCCGCCGCCGCCGCGCTGTTCTACTGGGCGCGAAGCGGACGTCAGGTCCGAGCCGAGGGCGTCGTGGTCAGAACGTCTCCCGAGGAATCGGATGCGTACTTTCGTGGACGCCACCGCGACAGCCAGATCGGGGCGTGGGCGTCGCGGCAGAGCGAACCGATCGCCGGGCGTCAGATTCTGGAGGAACGCGTCCGAGCGCTGACCGAGGAGCACCGCGACCACGAGATCCCGCGCCCGCCGTACTGGGGCGGGTACCGCTTGGTTCCCGGGGGCTTCGAGTTCTGGCAGAGTCGGCCCAACCGGCTCCACGACCGCCTCCGCTACACGCTGGACGGGGACCGCTGGCGCATCGAACGCCTATCGCCGTAGATGCGGTCGGGTCCGCTCGCACCGATCGCGGTAGCCCGGCCTCGTGGGTTCAGATAGATGCCATGGCCATGCCTCATCGTACGATATCCGATACCGTGACGGGAGCTATTCGGCCATCCAGGTATCCTCGAGGGACACGCCCTTACTCAAGTCATTCACCGCATCGAAGAAGTAGCGTGTGAGCAACACCGTCGCATCACGTAACGCTGCGAGATAGGCGTCGGACAGCTCGCACGACTTCAGCGTCTTCGGCGCGATCGCCACGCTCTCACCCGGCCCAGGAAAGTCGGGAGGCGCTCACCCCAACCCGGCTTCTCACCGTCTTGTCGCCTGCGCCGCCCGGTCAGTCGTTCTCCGGAGACCTCCCGAAGTACGCCTGACTGGGTGCCCGAGCGTTGAAGCCGGGTTTCTCGCCGGAGGGTTGCGCCTCCATCACTACTTCTAGCACACACCAATGTTGCGCCACAATCCGGAAACTTGGTTCGTGCGATTTCTGGACAATGTGGCTAGGATCGTGTGGATAAGACAGTACCCACGAGACGCGTCACCCCCTCGTGCCAGCGCCGTGCGTTGATCGTTGTATATGGCCGCCTTATCCAGACACGTGAGCGCGGCGCGCCATTCTCCGGCGGAGAGCGAGTCCTTCGCCATGCGAATACACCCATCGCGTAGGTGTAGAAGCGCGGTGATGGTCTGCTGGCGGGCCTGCTCTGAGCTAACCTTTCGGAAGCCATTCCTGTTCACGATCAAGCGTTCATGCTGTCGGTGAGACAGTCCTGCCGAACGAACGCCTTGATGCTCTCCGGACCTGCGTCTCCTCGGCAAATTCACCGGTGCCCGCCGCCATAACCGTTCGAGGTCCGGGCGGAGTCTGGCTCGTCCGTGACGGTCACCCCACGCCGGGACGGCTCTGATAAAGCGTCCCATACAAGCCGTTCTCAGTGACGCTCACGTGACTCCACTCGGATTCGTTCGGCCTCGTCTAGGATCTGAGACCGTAGATCTGGCGTCACCGATCCACCAGTCAGATCACGAATAACGATCGCCGCTTCCAACCGGCACGCATCGTTCGGCGCGCGCATGGCGTCCTCGAGTGTCCGGATGGCCTCCTCATCGCGACCTTGCGCCAGTAGTCTCCGAACGAACGACCCCAGAGGCATGGCGTCACCCCCCGTGACCGGCCCTTAGTACGTTTAGTACCCGACCAGGATGGTGGACCAGACATCCTTAAGGCGTTCGGCAGGGCCGCGGCGCCGAACAACCGGAACGTGCCCGTCATGACCCCCGACATGACGAACCGGTTCCGAACTGACTCCCCCGGGGGTTTTCCGCACCGCCCGAAGGCGGCGCGCTCAAGCGGGAGAGAGTGGCGATACTCCGAACCCTTCTGGGACTAACATCCTCGGGGGTGGTTGGATGTGGCTCAACGCTGGCAACGAACGGATGCTGATCAATCTAGACCAGGTCCGGCAAATCGGCGCCGAGGGAACGTCGCTAGTACTCGTGTTTGCGTCCGGGGAGAAGTTGCTCATCCGGTCCTTCAACACTGAGGACGAAGCCAAGAACGTCCTCAGGCACATCTCTCATGAGATCAGGACAACGGATTTACCGGTTGTCCGCTAAATCAAATCTGAACTCCACTTTCCGTCACTCCGTGTTGCGGGACCACTCGCGGCATCAATCGGCACGGCAAATTCGAACGGGAATCACGGGATTGTCTGTGCCGCCGGCGCGACGAGTATCAGGACTGGATGAGTCAGATAGACGTGACGAAGCCACAGGAGGGTCGTGCTCAGGCGCACGGAGAGAATTCTCCTGCGGGAGTGAACAGTACTTGGACCCCGCCAGCAGGCTATCAGGCAGTGACGCCTGTTCGAATAAATCCGTGGTTATGCCGCTCCCGAATCAGACGTACAATTCGGGCAGCGCACCGCCTTGAGCAGGATGGTTGACAAGCAGTACGGGTACGGCTTCGTCGTCGGGGGGTGCCCCAGGCTTTCTCTGCATCCGGTTGACCTGCCTGACTACGAGGAAAACGACAAACGCGATGATGATGAAGTTGATGACTGTCTTGATGAAGATCCCGTAGCTGATCGTCGGCGCTCCGGCCGCTTTGGCTGCAGTCACGGAGATGAACGGTCCTCCCCTGAGTGTGATGAACAGGTTGGCGAAGTCGATCCCGCCGAGAAGGAGACCGATCGGCGGCGTGATGATATCGTTCACGAGCGAGGATATGATGCTGCCAAAGGCCACGCCGAGAATGATCCCGACAGCCATGTCCAGCAGGCTTCCGAGCATCGCGAATTCTTTGAGCATCGGAGGCCTGCTCATTTCATTTGTCCCGCGGATTCGTCGGTATGGCTGGAACACTGGGGCCGCGTGGGGTCGCAGCAAGCGCTGCAGGAAGGTCTCTATCCTCTCTCCACGAACAGCACCTCGCCACCACATCAAATGCAGGGAGACGCCGTGTAGCAGATGTTGTCTGTGCTGTATCCGGTCGGGGGGCACGCTAGAAAGTGCTAATAGCGCGGTGCAGTTGCAATCGGTCCCGTACACCCTTGTCAAGACTACCCCGGACGGGTAGGATAGGAAAGCCAGGCGGCCGGAGGGGTGGCCGAGCGGTCCAAGGCAACGGTTTGCTAAACCGTGACCCTTTAACCGGGGTCCGTGGGTTCGAATCCCACCCCCTCCGCCAAGCAATCCCCTGATTTTCCTAGTGTTTCCTCACGGCCCGATCAGGATTTGTGCCCAAATTGTGCCCCCCCGTTGCCCGACACCGCATTCGACTACCCGCGTGACGGCGCGATGCCCGGCCAGGAACAGACCGCCCGTGAGATCCCGCCGGACTGTCCAACCGTGTGGCAAGAACGCCGTGGGCAACCGCCGCAGCGCGACCGATTCCGCCAGCACCGGGGCCGAAGCAGCAGGATCGTCGGCGAACGTCCACCCTGCGCCCGTCGCGCGGCATCGCGGGAGGAGCCCTCACGCCCCCCGGTTCCACCCTGGTGGTGGGGGACGACGGCTCGTCCCTCCGCCGCACTGGCCCTCCATGCGAGGCACGTCGGTCCTGCGCCAGGCTTGGCTGTGACACCGATGTCTTGGGGCCTCCGCGCATCGCCGATAGACTGAGCGACGGAGGTGATTTGCCATGTCCCAGGTCAGCCTACGCCGACGGGCGCCGAGTCCGGAGATTGCTCAAGAAATCGTCGCGCGGATGTTGGAGGCCCATGACTACCGGGTGATGCCCTTGGGCCTGTCCGGCTATCTCATCCCGGCCGCGGTCCTGCCGGACCTCCTGCGCCGCGCGTTCGAGACAGTTGAGAAACGGCTGACGGCTGAGGGACCGCGCGCCCTGACCGCGTATATGCCCCTGTTGAGCAAGTATGACCTCCACACGCTAGAGCTCTGCAAGAGCGCGGAGGAACTGTCCCGCGAGCTTGCGGGGCGCTGGGCTAAGCGCATACGCACTCAAGTGCGGAGAGGACGACGAGCAGGTCAAGACCGTGGTCGAGTCTTCGGGGACTACGACCACCAGAAGAGCCACGGACGCAGTATCAGCCGGGAAAAGGCCCGTGGACTTGGCCTGCCGGTGACATTCACGGAAGACGTTCCTGGGCTCTTCGACCTGGTCCGAAGTTTGCGCAACCAGTATGAGTTCTTCCTAGAAAAGACCCCCTTCTACAAAGTCTTCGAGGACGCCCGGGGCACGGCCTGGGGGAGACACACACAGTCTGTGACCCTTCAGATCCCCATCCCGTTGCCCGGCGCACCTCAACCATCCCCTACCCCCCAACCTGGTCCGCCCGCGAAAACGGCGTAGCTGGGACTCGACTGGGCTGCCCGCAAGGTCGTGCTCGCGAGATGGCGCCACGCCAGGAGGAACCCGCAATCATGACCGCGCTGCGCGTCGTGATGCTGATCGCGGGAATGGTCTTCGTTGGAGCGGGGGCGGTGGCCGCGGACGAGCAACCTCTTTGGGTCGTCCCGATATCCAGCCGCCCCGTGAAGGTACGCACTGTGCTCTTCGAAAATCAGGTCGTCTTGGGCGAGGGGCATGTTGCCAGGTTGGCCAGTGGACGATCACCCTGATCTCCGGCCAAGCGACCGAGTATCCGTCGCCCAGCGCTGGAGTTCACTGCACACCGTCGATGGGGGTCCTCGCGATGTGTAGGCGCTCGTCGAGTAGGAGGCGAGGTGGGCCAAAAAGCAGAACCCGGGGCGCCCGCCTAAGAGCATGCTGAGGCAGACGGTGTGAGGTGACGCTGAAGGCCCCAGATGCGCCGGAAGAGTTCTATGTGCCTGGCCAATACCGATAACCCCAAAGCAAGGAGGTGGTGGATCGTGGTCACATGGCGCGTCAAAGCAGATGCTCACCCTTCTAGAACGCTTGACTTGCAAGGGCTGCAGGAGGGGGTTAAGGCACCTGCTTTGCAAGCAGGGGGCCACGGGTTCGAATCCCGTCGTCTCCACCAGTCCAATGAAATTAAGGGTTCCGGCGATTCGGCTCGCCAGAGGGCCGGGAAAAGCAGAGGCTCATCCCAGAACCAGCTGCGAGGCTGCCCTCGCTGCCGAGCCGACGCGTTGGCAACTGCTCCTCCCGCATGGTAAAACGCTACGCGGCGTCGACTCGCTCGGGCCTCCGGGACCCGCCGACGTCGCTCCTCTGACCATCGAGCGCGGCTCCCCCACCCGTCAGTGACCAACAACTATCGCGACGGTTGCCATCCCACTGAGGCCGGCGCTGCATGCGATGCGCGAAGCCGTCGTGCTCTGCCGCGCTCGAAGCGCAAGGCGCCCACTTTGGCAACTAGCCAGAGCATACATGACAACGAGTACCGCCTACCGAATGGGGTGGCGGCACCCGTGTCGACGTGACGCTGGCTCGCTTGAACCGTCGGCCGACGTCGGGCGCGTGGCGCCCGACGTCCCTTACTTGAAGTAACCACCTTTCTTCATCAGGTCCGTCAGATCTGCTTGTGCGTCCCGCATGGCTTGGGCGGGCGATTTAGCCTTGGTGAGAGCCTCGGAGAGCGCCACGGACAACCGATCTTCGAATTCAGGCCATTCGGGGATTGGCAGGAAGTACGTCGGCGAGCCGTAGTAGCTGCTACGCAGCGTCAGGGTCTTCTCGTATGTGCGGAGCCAGTCGCCCTTCGCGTAACTCCACTTTTGCCGGAAAGCCGGGACCTGCGTGACGTACTTGCGGGTTGGCACGGAGTCTGGCCCCTGGAGCCCCGCCTGCAGCTGCACGTCGCGGCTCGTCGCCCAGTTGGCAAAGAGCCACGCGGCCTCCTTGTGCTTGGAGGACGCGGGAATCACCCATGCGTGGGCGTCAACTGGCGGGAAGGTACCCGCGGGTCCGCCCGGCACCACAGCGACGTCGATCACGTCGACCACCTTGGACTGCTTCGGATCGACAATCCGCCCGATCTGCGGCACACCTTCAATCAGAATAGCCACCCGGCCCTCATTGAAGTTGGTGACGGCGTCTTCCATCTGAACGCTCCCAACGTCGGGCAGACTGTAGTTGCCGAGGATGTTGGTGAGGTACGTCACGGCGTCGATGGCTTGGGCCGAGTCAACGTTCGGATGCATGTCCGTTGGGAAATTCTTCACGAGCGGCGCGCCGTACCCGTACAAAAACTGCAGATTGGACCACACGTTTTGCCCGCGCCCACGAACCGCCCGCATGGCGATCCCGGCCACCGCGTTCCCGTTGTGGAGTTCCTTCGCCGCCGCCAGGAGCTCAGCGAACGTGCGCGGTGGCGTCTTGATGCCGGCTTTGGCCAGGAGATCCGAGCGCACGTACATCGCTTGGAGCCCGATGATTGTCGGCAGCCCGTACTGCTTCCCCTGGTACCGAAACGCGTTCAGACCGCCGGCAAAAAAGTCCGGCACATCGAGGGCTGGCTTGTTCGTCAGATCTGGGTTATCGATGTACAGATCGAGGGGAACGATCCACCCCGCACGAACGGCGCGCTGGAAGCTGCCCATGTAGAGGGACACCACTTCATACGAGCCGGTTCCGCTCGCCAGCTCGAAGTCGGCCTTAGTGAATTCCTCCGACACGCCGAACTGGTTGATCGCTACATTGATCCCGGTGGTTTTCTGAAACATAGGAAGCTGCGGCACCAGGCCGTCAGTGTAAAAGAACTTGATGATCATCGCGCGCACGTCGATCCCACCGTACCTGGACAGCGCGCTCGCCGGGATCGCGCTGAACCCGGTTCCGGCCGCGGGCGCCGCGGCATTTGCGAGGCCTTCACCAAAACGGGTCCCCAGTGCCAGCGACGCCCCGGATACCGCCATCGCGCGGAGCAGCGTTCTTCGGTTCAAGGTCATCGACCGTCGCCTCCTTTTACTCTGTCCTTCTCGTGGCTGTGTACGCGTCAGTCGAAGCTGGATCGTCGGACCGGTGGGAGCGCGAGAGTCCGGGCGGCCGGCCCCGCGTCGACGCCGCGATGATAGCGCCCGGACGGCGTATGCCGGTCATCCCTTGACGGCTCCCGCCAACAGGCCGCGCAACAGGAACGCTCGCATGGCGAATCCGAAGATCAGCACCGGTGCGAGCAACAGGATCGTCGCCGCAGCAATCTTCCCCCAGTCCGCACCCTGGTACGCGAGGAACCCGGTAATAGCCACGGGCGCCGTCACGGCTACGCTTTGGGTGATGACCAGGGCGAACAGGAACTCGCTCCAGGAGAACAGGAAGCACAGGATGGCCGTCGCGACAAGAGCCGGTCCCGAGACCGGCAGGAGAATTCGCACGAATGCCTGGAACAGTCCCGCGCCGTCTACCCACGCCGACTCCTCGAGCTCGCGCGGGACCTCGTCGAAGAACGCCTGCATCGTCCAGATTACCAGCGCGACGTTGAACAGCGTGTAGAGGATGATGAGCGCTTGCGGAGTGTCCAGCATTCCAAGGCGTCGGTAGATCATGAAGAACGGGATGATGTACGTCATCCCCGGCACCATTCGGATGATCAGGATCGCCCAGAGTGCCGGCCGGCGCCCTCGGAACCGTGCCCGGGAGAAGCCGTAGGCCGCGGGGACACCGAGCCCAAGCGAGGCGACGACCGTGCTGAGTGCGATAATCAGGCTGTTGCGGAACGGTCCAAGGAAGTTTGCAGCGCCCAATCCAGTGTAGTTCTGAACCGTCGGCGTGAAGATCCAGACCGGCGGCATGGCAAAGGCTTGCACCGGCGTCTTCAACGACAACGTCAGCAGCCAGAAAAAGGGGTACAGGGTGATTGCGGCCCAGAGCGCCGCGAGGGTCTGGAGCGCGAACGACGACAGCCGCGAGCGCCGCGTGTGGCTCATCCGGCGACCCCCTCCCGCAGCCGAGCGGTCGTCAGCACCAGGCTCAGCGCCAAGACCAGGACCAGCAACGCGACCGCGAGCGCACTGGCGTAGCCAATGTTCAGGAACGTGAATCCCTGCGTGTACGCGTAGTAGTTCAGTACCTCGGTGGACCGCCCGGGGCCACCCTGCGTGAGCACGTAGATGACCGGAAAGATCCCCAGGCTGCCGATCAGGCGAAAGATCATCGCGGTGAGCAGCACCGGGCGGATGATCGGCAGGACGACCGAATAGAACCGCTGCCATGCGCTCGCACCGTCCACGATCGCGGCTTCGATCGGTTCCGATGGCAGCGACTCGAGTGCCGCAAGCACCAAGAGCATCACAAACGGCGTGTCTTCCCAGGTGGCGACGATAATGATGGCCACGGTCGCCATCAGCGCGCTGCTGAACCACGACACGGGCGGTATCCCGGCGAGGCCCAGAAGATAGTTCAGCCCGCCGAGGTTCGGGAGGTACAGAATCTTCCACATGAGTCCGGCCACGACCGGTGGAATGACCATCGGTGTGATGAACAGTGGGCGCAGCACTTTGATGATCGGGTAGTCTGTATGCAGCAGCAGCGCGAGGCCAAGCCCTAGCAGCATCTGGAGGGCGACCGGCACGCCGATCAGCACCAGCGTGACCACGACCGAGGAGCGGAAGTACGCGTCGCGAAGCATCGTGGTGTAATTGCCGAGGCCAATCCAGTGGCCGGACCCGGGCTTGGCGAGGGCGAGATCGGTGGAGCCGAGATAGAACGTCAGCAGGACGGGCACGATCGACAGCACGGCCAGCACGACAAGCGCCGGCGCGAGGAACCAAAAATACCCGGCCGCCTGCCGGACGAGACTGCGGCCCTGCATGCCATCGGGATCGTGCCGGGGTGTCGCGGAAACGCTCATCGTTCGTCGTCCTAGTCCGGGCGACCGCGCTGCAGGTTCATCTGGAACTGCTTGTACCAGGGGGCGCCGAGCGCGCTCACCGGGATGGGGCCGTACGTCGGCAGCTCGCCTCCCGCGTCCTCAAGGATGCGCGCGTGCAGCGCCCGCGCGACCTGCGGCTGCGCGGCCGCCGTGTTGCGCTCGCAACGCGGGTCCGATTCGAGATCGAAGAGCTGGGGGGCCGCGCCGTCCGTGCGGGCGATGTACCAGTGCCGAGCGTCGCGATACCAGACGTAGTCCCAGAAACGTGACGTCACGAACTCGCGATGCCGCGTTCGTTCCCCCGTGATGAGCGGCCGCAGCGTGCGGCCGTCGAGCGGGGGCGCGGCGATTTGTGCCAGATCAAAGATCGTCGGGATCAGATCGTAGTTGCCGACCAGGGCATCCACGCGCGTACCGGCGGGGATCGTTCCGGGGGCGCGGAGCATCAAAACGTTCGTCATCACCTCAGGGTACAAGCCCCACGGTAGCTTCCCCACGAGTCCGTGCTCGCCAATGCTGATGCCGTGGTCCGAGATGACGCCCACCAACGTATCGGTGCCGTGGCCGAGCGCCTCGAGCCGGTCCAGGAACACACCGAGCCAGTGGTCGACGAGAGTGACCTCGCCGGCGTACAAGGCGCGGCAGTACGCAAGCTCGTCCGCGGTCAGATAGTCGCAGGGGCCGTACATCGGCGAGATGATCCGCTTGCCGGTATAGCCGTGCGCGTACTGGTCCACGTAGCGCTGCGGCGGGTCCCACGGCTCGTGGGGATCGAAGGAGTCGATGCACAGAAAGAACGGGCCGGCCCCGGCGTTCTCCGTGAGCCAATCCGAGGCGCGGCTGAAAACCTGCGCCGGGGTCCAGTCCTGCTCGCCGCGTCGGTCGGCGTTGTTCGCGAGATGCTGCTGGAGCATCGCGACCGCGGCACTCCCCTCCATCTGATCCACCGTGAAGGGGCTGAGATCCCAGTTGGGACGCCTCGATCGGTAGAAGTCGAGGACCTGGCCCCGGATGAGATTCCACTCGGTGAAGCCCCGCAGGAAGTTCATCGATGGTTTCACTAGGTGCCAGTTGTCCGTCACGAGCGCCGTCCGGTACCCGGCCTGAAGCAAGATCTCCGCGACCGTGGGTTGGTCCTCCGCCATCGGCTGCCAACCCGGCAGCTGCACGGGATCACCCTTGCGCGGAAAGTAGTTTCGGAAGGGGAACGTTCGCCGGCCGCTGTGGAGCGCGCGGCGGACGCACACCGTCGGCAGCGACTCGGGATACGCGGCAGTGAACACCGCGCCTTGGTTCCCGAGCGCCGTCATGCGCGGTGTCATCGGCCGCCCGTACGTGGTGTTGTCGAGAGTGTCGGCGCGCAGGGTGTCGATGACGATCAGCACGACGTTCATCTACCGGCGCTCCTCAGGCGTGAGCCAGATGGGGCTTGACCACGCGCGCCCACCGTCGGCCTGCCGCGCGCGGACGTAGTAGATGCACCCCGCGCCGACCGGTGACGGGTCTCTCCACTCGACGGCAAGCTCTTCGGCGTCAGGTGTCCACGTCTGCACGACTCGATTGTTCCTGAGCAGCTCGACGGACGCCAACGCGGTCTCGCCGAGGACGCAGCATGCGATGCGCGGATGCGCCGTTTCGGGACGTGTCACCTCCGCTCCCATGCGCTGCCCCTCCACGCGGAAGTCCACGAGGATGCGCTGCCCGGTCGTGCCGTAGCAGCGCCGCTCCCAGAGCGCGTCGAACACCGCTTCACGCGTCAGATCCGGAGCATAGACGGCCACGAGCCCCGGCGGCTGGGCCATCTTCCCTTTCCGCCAGCGGTCGGTGGCGCCACGGCGCCCGGGGCGACTGTCGTGGTTGTCGCCGCCCGCCGTCACGCCGAGCTTGTAACCCCGCGCGAGGTACTCCTGGAACGCAATGCCGGACCCGGGGCTGACCATTTTGCCGGTGAACGCGGCGTCGCCGGTCTTCCGGTCCTCAGAGGAGCCCCACATCGAGTACACCTCGACCAGGCGCTGGCTCCGAGGATCGTGCTCCCAGCTCATGTAGTGCAGCGGATGGTGCGGGATGACCAGCGCGTCGAGGCTGGCCAGGGCCCGCAACAGCTTCGTCGGCGTATTGTATCTCGGATCGCGGTCGTGCAGTAACGGGCCCGAGGCGCCGCGGTAGTACACGTTGCGGTGCCCCTCGATGCCGAGTTCGATCTGGCTGTACTCAAACCCGACGAGCGTCACGAACCGCCCGGGCGCGTTGTATTGGTTCGTGACGGTCTGCAGCTCTTGCCATACCTCTTGGGTCATGAATTTCGAGTGGTCTGGGACGTTGGAATTGTGGCCGACGTCGTCGTGATCGGTCAGGGCGCAGAAGTCGAGGCCGGACACGTCCCGCGCGAACGTGTAGTACTCGTCCGGGCTCAGCGCGCCGTCCGACGCTGCGGAGTGCCCGTGGATGTCGCCCCAGAACAGGCGCATCTCAGGCGCCCGCTCCACGAGCACGGCCGGGCTGCGGCCGGCGCGGCCCGTGTGACGGTCGCGCACCTCGACGCGCCACACCCCCTCCGCGGAGACCGCGACTGGCCAGGGGGCTGCCGCCGCGCGGGCGTCAAGCGTCACGGTCTGCTGGACCGGCGTCCGACCATCTGTCGCCAGCACGACGTCGACCTCGCCGGACGCCGGCACAAGATTGCCGAGCGCGTCCACGACTTTCACGCGTGCCGTCATTGTTTCTCCGGTCTGCAGGACGGAGGGCGTCACCACCTCGAAGCCGACCGCCGGTCCGGGCGTCGTCCGGACGACCGGCGATCCTGGTTGCGGGTCGTAGTTGCCAAGGCCGCTGGGATCGACGAGGATCGTGAACTCCGTCGCTTCGTTGGAAACCCGCGGCGCCCGGGCGCCCCCAGCCCCCCCATAGTGGAACTCGAGCGCGTCACCGGGGACGAGTCGGCCCTCATCCACCTGGGCGGTGATCCACCGCCACGTGTGGAGACGGGTGCTCACCCGCGCGGCCGTGCGGCCGATGACGGATACATAGCCCGGTTTTGTCGCATCATCGAGTTGCGGGACCGTCCACCCCGGCGGGATATACACCTGGACGCCGCCGAACCGCTCCACGCTGCCGTCGGCGATCTCGACCACGACCGTCCAATCGCCCGACGCGTCGACGGACACGGTCGCAGACGGCAGGAACGTGGCACGCACAGTACCGGTCTCGAGCTGTTTCACGATGGTCTCCTCTCGTGCACCTCAGGCTGCCTTGGGCCGTCACTAGGGCGGCGTGATCTGTCCCATCACGACGCGGCGTCGAGCCCCGGTGGCCGATGGGACGTTTCCAGGCTCGCCGAGCAGGGTCTCGTTGCCGATGATACCGACGCACATGACTTCCCGCGCGTCCACCGGAACGTCCGCGTTGGCGACCGTGCCCACGCGGATCGGGGCCAGCCGTTCGCGGAGCATCCGCAAGAGGGTTTGGTTGTGGGTGCCGCCGCCGCACACGAGCACCTCGTCCACCCGCTGCTCGGGCAGCACGAACTCTCGGTAGTTGTGCGCAATGGACTCCGCGCTGAAGGCCGTGACCGTGGCCAGGAGGTCGTCTTCTGCAATCGCGCGTCCCCCGATCCGCTGCAGCAGCGCGTCGGTCATGGGGCGACCGAACACCTCACGGCCGGTCGTTTTTGGCGGACGGCGGCGGACGTATTCGTGCGTCATCAGCCATTCCAGTAGGGCCGGGTCCACGTGACCGCGGCTCGCGCGAGCGCCGCCGGCATCGTACTCCTCGCGCCCCTCGGTGAACCGATGGATGAGGGCGTCGATGATCATGTTCCCGGGGCCGGTGTCGAACGCCCGCACCTGGTCGAGGCGCGCTCCCGGCGGCAGGATCGTGGGGTTCGCGATGCCGCCGATATTCAGGACCGTCCGCGCAAGCGTCGGATGGCGGAAGAGCACCCAGTCCCCGTACACGACCAGGGGGTTCCCCTGGCCGCCGGCGGCCATGTCGCGGCTCCGCATGTTGGTGACGACGAGGCGGCCTGTGCGCTCGGCGATCACACTGCCTTCCCCGGTATCGAGGGCCGCGGGGATTTCCTCCGCCCCGAGCCAGCGGTCGCGGGCGTCCTGCCCGCGCCGGATGTGGAACGTGATCTGTCCGGAGCAGACGATGCCGTCGACCGTCTCAATTTCGACGCCGGCCTCCGCGGCGATGCCCTGCGCCGCTTGGGCAAACAGTTCGCCGAGGTAGAAGTGCGCCTGTCCGAACTTGGGCACCGTCGCGGTCTCCCGGGCAAACAGTTCCGCGAGCTTCTCGCGGAACGCGGACGGGTAGGGAAACCCCTGGCAACGGACCAGTGTGGCTCGGGCCGTGTCCTGCGATCCCTCGACGCGCAGGAGCGCCGCCGTGATGCCGTCCGCGGACGTGCCGCTATGCAGGGCGATAAGCGTCCGCACCCGCTTGTTCGCATAGTCATTGAGCAGCGTGCCAAGCCGGCTCATTGGATGATTGCCCCTTCCTCAGGCCTCGGCCACGCGGAACGTGTGCGTGGCCTCGATCGCCTTCACCATCAACCACAGTGCCTCGTTGACGGGCGTGGGCACGCCCGCCGCGCGTCCGGCTGCCGCGATGGCGCCGGAGAGTGCGTCCACCTCCGTCCGCCGTCCGCGCATCGCATCGAGCAGCGTGCCCGACCGCATGTCCGCGGTCGCTGCTGTGACCAACTCGAATCGCTCGCGCGGATCGAACGCCAAACGGATCGCGCGCGCCTCCGCGACGGCCATGGTCTCGTCGATCGCGCGCAGCGACAACTGCTTCGCCTCCGCCACACGGCCGAGCACCCCGTTCGGCACGCGCAGCACCGCGGCGACCGCGTTGATTCCCGCGGTCACGGCGAGCTTCGCCCACAGCAAGCCCTCCACGTTGGCGACGACCTCCGTCGGAATGGTGGCGCGAGTAAGGAGCTCCGCGAGCGCGGACACCCGGTCCGCGCTCGCCGGCGCCCCGCCGAGATAGCTTGGTCCATGGCCGGTGTCGATGACCGTTCCGGGCCCCGCCAGCGTGGCGCCCTGGAACGTCACGCCGAGCGCGCTTCGGGCAGCGCCGGCGCGCCCGGCGAGCGTCTCGAGATTGCCGAGGCCGTTCTGGAACGTGACGACAAGCGAGTGCCGGCCGAGCAAGGGCACGATCGCCTCGGCCGCGCCGTCAGTGTCGTATGACTTGACCAGCAGCAGTACGACGTCCACGGTTCCTAGCCCGCGGAGATCGGTCGTCGCGCGCGGGCTCACGATCCGCTCGGCGCCATCCCGCCGGATCCGGAGCCCATGTCGCTCGATCGCCTCGACGTGGGCCGGTCGTCGATGCACCAGCCAGACGTCGGCGTGCTCGGCCAGGAGCCCACCGAACTTCGAGCCCAGCCCGCCCGCTCCCATGACGACGATCCGCATCTCAGTGCCGCCTCATTTGAGCAGCGGGTGCACGGCACCGGTCCCGCCGTCGACGTAGAGCGTCTGGCCCAGCACAAAGTCGGACGCGCGGCTGGCAAGAAACACCACGGGCCCAACGAGGTCGTCAGGGCGGCCAAGCCGTCCCGCCGGGATCGCGGACGCGATCCCGGCCTTGCGGTCCGGGTTCGCGGCGAGCCAAGCAGCGTTGATCGCCGTCTCCGTCATCACCGGCGACACCGCGTTCACCTGGATGTGGTACGGGGCCCACTCGAGCGCCATCGATTTTGTCAGGTTCACGAGCCCGGCCTTCGCCGCCGCGTAGACGCTCTGCCCTGGGCTGCCAAACAGCGCCGTCACCGATGCGAAGTTGATGATCTTCCCACCCCCGCGGCGTCGCATCGCCGGAACCGCGGCCCGGGAGATCAGAAGCGCCGAGGTGAGATTGAGCGACACCAAGCGCTGGATCTCGTCGTCGGTGAGCTCGAGCACCGGCTTGAAGATGTTGAAGCCGACCGCGTTCACGAGCACGTCGAGCGCCCCCAGCTCTTTGACGACCGCGTCCACGCACCGGGTGGCCGCGATCGACGTCGCGATGTCGGCCGAGACCGCAGTCGCGCGCCCGCCGAGGGCCTGGATGTCGTGCGCCACCCGCCCGGCGCCTTCCTCGTCGAGATCGACGACAGCCACCGATGCCCCCTGTCGAGCGAGCCCCGCGGCGACGCGGCCGCCGATGCCGCCCGCTCCGCCGCAGACCGCCGCGATCCGGCCGGTGAGGTCGAACAGGTCTGAGCCCACGGCGAACTCGCGGCGGCTACGGGAGGACAAGGGCGCGCGGGATCGCGGGCAGGTCGCTGAAGATCTTCGGATCTTCCTTGACCACCTGGTTGAGGTAGCGGAGATCCAGCATCGAGTTGAGTGACGGTGTTTGCTTGAGGGCGCCGATCTTCGAGGCAAAGTCGAGCCCCTGTTGCGCCGCGTCCATCGTTGCACGGGACACGCGCATGTCGAAGGTGAGATAGCGGAGGGACTGGCGGATGACGCCGCGGTCCAGCCCATTAAACTCCTTGGCGACGATGTCGGCCGCCTCGTCAGGGTGCTCGCGCGTATACTGGGCCGATTCGGCGAACGCCGCAACGAAGCGCTTCGTCGTCCCGGGATTCGTAGCGACGTACCGGGACGACATCCAGCGGAAGAACAGGTACTGGATGTGGTTGCCGCCTCGAGCCACGACGACCGCGTCCTTCATCATGCTGAGTGCCTGCAACGGTATCGGTTCCCACGACACGATGGCGTCCACCGACCCACTCTGCAGAGCGCTCGGCAGGTCGGCCGGCGACACGTTCTGCAGACGAAAGTCCTTTTGCGGGTCCAGGTTCTTGGCCTGCGCCGCGTAGAACAGGTATTGGTGCGCCACGGTTCCCACGGGGAGCCCGATCGTCTTGCCCTTGAGGTCCTCGAGGTGGTCGGAGCGGATGCCGCGCCCGGGCCGCGCGATCACCGCGAAGTAGTTGTCCGTCGGGACCGTCCCGGTCGCGTCGCCGTTCGCGGGCAGCACCGCTTTGACGTCGATGCCCTGCGCGATTGCTTGCGCCGCGACGGCGGGGACCGCGTCGGCGACCTGAGCGCTTCCGGTCTGCAGGGCGGCCAGCCCTTCAAACCCGCTGGCCACACGAAGCACGCGCAAGTTCACTCCGTCCTTCGCGAAGATCCCTTTGGCGATCCCGACGTATAGAGGCGCGTGGCAGATGCACAGGCCGCCGGACGTCACCGTGATGGGGGCATCGAGCGTGGCCGCCGTGCCCCCTCCGGCCAGCAGCACCAAACACGCCAGAACGAGCGACAGTGTGAGAGCCGAGCGTCGCGTTTCCAATTCGCACCTCCTCTGGCGACTCACGAACCTTGATACGTCGCGTGCGCCATGCACGTGCGGTACGATGGGCCCGCAAATGGTTAGCGGGGCGCGCCCGCGGTCGTGCCCCAGCGTTCAACGGTGCGTGCCTGGAGTGGGGCAAACACGAGCCGGTCCATGAACAGGCTGATCAGCCCGATGAGGAACAGGCCCACGACGATATCCGGGATGCGGAAGAACCGCTCCCCCTGCCAGATCAGCACGCCGAGCCCCTGACCGCTCGCAATGATCTCCGCCGCGATGAGGGACCGCCAGCCGTACCCCACGCCGACCCGCAGGCCGACGAGGATGCTCGGCAGCGCTCCGGGGAGCAGCACCTCGCGGATCACGTCCCAACGGCTCCCTCCGAGCGTCAGGATCGAGTTGCGCAGGGTTCGGGGCACGGTCTGCACGCCCATTAGCGTGTTGTAGAACACGAGGAAGAACACGGTGTTGAAGATGATGAACGTGACGCTCCGCCAGCTGATCCCGAGCCACAGGACCGCGAGCGGGATCCAGATCACTCCCGCGATTGCCTGGAAGAAACGCGCCAGGGGCATGAAGAACGCCGCCACCGCGCGGTTCGTGCCCACGACAATCCCGAAGGTGATCCCGAGCGTTGCGCCGACCAGAAACCCAACCACCATGCGGGTAATGCTCGACAGCACCGCGTCGAGCAGCACGCCTTGGCGGGCGAGGTCGACCGCGTCCTGGAACACGGCGCTTGGCGATGGGAGGACATACCGCGGTACGCCGCCCCATGGTGTCGTGGCGGCCCACCAGGCGACCACCGCGATCGCAAACGGGAGGGTGCGGAGCACGAGCAGGCGCGCGCCGCTTGGGCGGAATCCGGACGGGATTGCAGGAGTGGCGGTGGCCACGCGGTTACGCCTCCACCACCTGGATGCCCCAGTGCTGGATGGTGTGCGCCTCGAGGGGCAGCAGCACGAACCGGTCCGTCAGTAGCCAGAGCATGCCGCTCAACACCATGCCGACGAGCACCCAGTCCACGCGGAAGAACGAGCGGGCCTGGAACATCAGGACGCCGAGCCCGGCTTGGGCCACCAGCATTTCGGCCAGGATGACCGTGCGCCAGCCGAAGCCCATCCCGACGCGCAGGCCGGTAATGATCGCCGGGAGTGCGCCCGGTAGCAGGACCTCCCGCAGGACATGCCAGCGGCCACCGCCGAGGGTGAGGACAGAGTCGCTGAGGGTTTTGGGGACGGTGAGTAGGCCGGAGACCGTCCCATAGAACACCGGGAAGAAGATCGTGTAGGCCACGGTCAGGATGATGGTCCGGTCGTTGAAGCCGGACCAGATGATGAAGAGCGGGAGCCATCCGATCTCGCCGACTGCCTGTAGGTAGTCGATGATGCCCCGGAGCGATGTGTACAAAGTCCGGCTCGTTCCGACGGCGGCGCCCAGCAGCACGCCAGCGCCCAGGCCGATCGCCGCGGCCGCGGCGACGCGGTACACGGTGAGTGACAGTTGCCCGAAGAGATTCGACCGCTCGGCGAGCGACGTAAACGCCGGCACGAGCGACGCCGGGGCGGGGAGGAAGCTCGGAGGCGACACCCGGAGCCACACGAGCACCTGCCACAGCGCGAGCAGCGGGACGAACGGGCCAACGTTTTTCAGGATCGTCGTCAGCGACGGGTGCCGCGCCGCGAAACGGGCGGGGCGGCTCAGCACGGTGCTAGTGATCGCGATGGCCATCGGCTGGGACCGCGGACTGGCGGATCATCTCGTTGAGCTGGCTCCTGAGCCCGACAAACCGCGGGTCCCGCTCGAGCGTGGCCCACTGGCGCTCCTCGCGGGGCACATTGACCGTGACAATGCCCTGGACGCGGCCCGGGCGGGGCGTCATCACGAGCACCCGGTCTCCGAGGAAAATCGCCTCGTCGACGTTGTGGGTTACGAAGAACACGGTGACCTTCGTCTGGGACCAGATGCGGGTAAGTTCTTCCTGCAGGGTGGTGCGCGTCTGGGCGTCGACGGCCGCGAACGGCTCGTCCATCAACGCCACCTGCGGCGAGTTGGCCAGCGTGCGCGCGACTGCGACCCGCTGCCGCATGCCGCCGGACAGCTCATGAGGGAACTTGTCCTCGAAACCCCGCAGCCCGATGAGTTCGATGAAAGCGCGTGCGATCGCGTCGCGCTCGGCCTGCGGGGCCCCGCGGATCTTGAGGCCCAAGCCGACGTTCTCGCGCACGGTCCGCCAGGGCAGGAGCGCGTACTCTTGGAAGACGAGACCCCGATCAGCCCCGGGGCCTTTGACGGGCGTGCCGTCGACCAAGATCCGCCCCTGGGTCGGACGCTGCAGGCCGGCGATCAAGTAGAGCAGCGTCGACTTTCCGCAGCCGCTCGGGCCGAGGACGCAGAAGAACTCATTCTTCCGCACGCGGATCGTCACCCCGTCGAGCGCCCGCAGTCGCGCGTCCGACCGAGGATCAGGATATTCGAACATGACGTCTTCGATCAGGATCTTGGGGTGGGCCAGCACAGTCGACCCGCCGGACGGTGTGTCCCCCACGGAAGCCGCTACTGGCGTCTGCCCCCGCTGTCTCGCGACCGTCATCTGCCGGCCACCGCGGACAGCGATCTCGGCCGTGGCGAACGGATTAGGTGCGTTTCAAACTGAGTCCGATCCGCCCGATGCTTGGAGATGGAGAAATCCACCGGCCGGCCGTCGCGGAGGTACGTCGTGGTCTGCACAACGAGCAGCGGCGCCCCGGTCTTGATCTTCAACATGTGCGCGTCGTCCCGTCCGGCGGCGACGGCTTCGATGCGGCGGATGCCGGTTGCGATCTCGAACGCGTACTTTGTCTCGAGAAACTTATAGAGCGATGCCCGCGACAGGTCTTCCTCGAGGAGTGCGGGACACAGCGCATACGGGAGAAAGCTGGTGGAGAGTACCACGGGCGTGTCGTCGACGGACCTCAGCCGTCGCAGCTTGATCACGGATGCGCCCTCTGGCAACTGGAGGGCTTTGGCCGCATCGTGGGGTGCGGGTTCTCTCCGCAGCGTCAGGATCTTGGATACCGGGGGATGGCCGCGGGCGGCCATCTCGTCGTAGAAACTGGCCAGGGTTTCAAACAGGGCCGGGGTATACTTGCGCTCCGCGACAAACGTGCCCTTGCCTTTTCGGCGGTCGACCAAACCCTCGTTGGTGAGGACAGTCAACGCCTGTCTCACGACGGTGCGCGAGACGCTATAGGCTTGTTCGAGTTCGGCTTCGGACGGGAGCTGGTCGCCGATTTTCCACTGTCCTGCATCCACTCTTCGGCGGAGTATGGCGGCAAGCTGCGCATAGTAGGGCGTGGGGTTTGTCCGTTCGATCGGCGTGGGGGGTAGATTCAACTCCATAATGTCATCCTGTTATTACAGGATTAAGTGATACCATGATACTTGATCTCTCGCGGATTCGTCAAGAGAAACATCTGGCGCGCAAGCGGGACCTCAACGCCATGCTCTTCATTGCGAGCGCGCCGACGATTACCGGGCGCAACTGTCATCGCAGGAGGCTGTGTCCCTTGGCGATGGCGGCGGCGGAGTCCCGGCCCGGCGAGCTGTGTCGAAGATTTCTAGATTCACAGTGGGAACAAAGTGTCCTAGATTCAGACCGGACGACATAGCGTGCCATGTCGCCACCCCACCTTTGCGAGCGTAGACGGTCACAATATGCACGACGAGCCTCCAAAGTTACCGGTGGGCCCATCCGGACCAGATGGATGGAATGAAATACCGATACCGTAGGGGGGGTTAGTTGTGGACGAGCCACGTCAGGAGAGCGTAAGCAAGCCTCCCCGAGTGGTCCACACGGAAATCGCCCGTCGGCTCCGCGAGGAACGCCGGCGGGCGGGCCAGACGCAGGCCGAACTGGCGCAGGCTCTCGGCGTGAAGCAACCGACGATCGCTCGCTATGAGCGAGGCGCCAGGCGGATCCCGATCCCGATCCTTCAGCGCATCGCGGGCCACCTCCGGTCCCCCCTGGATCGTCTTCTCGCCGCCAAGGAACCAGTCTCCACCGACGACGTTCGAGACCAGCTCGCGGCCATCCAGGCAAGCATCCTTCAGGCGGCCAGGGCGCTAGACGCTCTGCAAGCGCGCTTCGATCATCCTCAGTCGACAGGCGCACGGTCGCTCGAGGACACGAGTATCACCACTGAGCAAGATCGACAGGAACTTGAGCGTTTCCTCGAGGAGATCCAACTGACATCGAACGAAGCAACATCTGCGCCCGCACGTGCGGGTACGCGAGTCGAGCGATATCGACTTATCTCCTGGCGGGGTCCACTACCATTTCAATACCGCCGGCGACCTGATCCCCGGCTGCTTGATCGGTTCCTTGCCGAGACACGCCTCTCTACCGATCTACGGCTGTTGTTCGTGACGAAGGGTCATCCTGACGCTCGCGCGGCCGGCATCGTCGCCGCAGACGTCGTATTCTTTGACCCGAAGCTCCGACCGGAACTCGGGGATTGGGTGGTCGTTCGCGCCCCCGGCAATGTCTATGGGATCCGACAATACGGTGGCACGATTAATGAGTTGAAGTGGGATCCGGTACCTCAAACGTCGCCGGGAGACACCCTGGAGGAACATCATCAGTACTGGGCCGTGTGGGCGGCCCGGCCACTATATCTCGGGAAGATCGTGGCCGTCTGCCGTTCCACGCCACCGGATGGAGGTCAGCGTCGAGCATGACGGCGCGCGGGATGCAACCCCCCGCCGTACCCTGGCACGGAGTTCAGCCGGTCTAAGGGGCGAAGGACGCATGAGCACAGAGCCCAAACCTGCAGACGGACGCGAGACTTCGACCCTTCCCCGTCTCTGGACGGTGAAAGAGGTTGCTGTTTACCTGGCCGTCAAGGAGGATCGGATTTACGAGCTCGTGTGGGCACGTCGCTTGCGTGCCCATCGGGTTGGGAGGCAGTTGCGATTTCGCCTGAACGACATCGAAGCGTTCTTGAATCGCTATGCCACAGGAGAGTAAAGGCACAATGACAGACCAGAATGCTGCGAAACCGTCTGGCCCTGTGCATCAAGAGGCGCCGCGGCCAGCAGCGCGCCGCATGCCGGGAGTGTACCGTCGCGGCCGGGTCTGGTGGATCAGTTACTACGACCGTCAGGGGCGCCGCCATCGGGAACCCGCAGGGCGGAGTTATCGTCAAGCCATGACCGTCCGC
Source organism: bacterium (assembly GCA_035295165.1). Taxonomy (NCBI): domain Bacteria; species bacterium. Next base: position 3,688 of record DATGJN010000058.1, on the reverse strand, counting down.
GCGCTGCGGGTCGCCGACATCGAATCGGGAAGGCTGGGCCTCCGGCGTCGGCGCGTGCCGACGTTTCGCGAGTTCGTCGAGCACACTTGGCGGCCAGAGAGTGCCATCCACCTGAAACCCGCCACTCGGCGCTCGTACGAATCATTGCTCACGCACCATCTCCTGCCGGCATTCGCTGACCTACCGCTCGCGGTGATCACGCGCGCGATGGCGAAAGGGTTCATCGCCGGGAAAACGCAGTAGCAACGGACAGCCTGTAGCCGCACCCGTCCCAACCCCCACCGCCCCCGCCTATCGCCGAAGACGATCAAGAACGCGGTCGCGTTGCTCGCCGCCATCCTGGAGGTCGCGACCGCCGACTACGAGCTCTTGCCGAGCAATCCGCTGCGGGGGATCCTGCGCCGCCGGCACCTCCCCCAAGAGGGGCCCCGCGAGCGTCGGCCACCGGTGCTCGAACCCGCGGACTTCGTCCGCGCGGTCGAAGAGCTGCGTCCGCCCGTCCGCGATGCCGTGCTCGTCGCCGCACTCGCCGGCGTTCGTTGGTCCGAGCAGATCGCGATCCGGCGAGACGAGGATATCGAATTCACCCACAATCACCTGCGGATCACGCGCTCGCTCTACCGCCGCGTTCCCCAGACGCCCAAGACCCAGCAGTCGATCCGGGATATTGACCTGAGTCCACTCGTCCGCCGAATTTTCCAGCAGGCGCGGCCCCATGGGTACGTCTTCTCGAAAGACGGGATCACGCCGCTCGCGGGTGGAAACTGGCTCAAGCGCCAGTGGCGCGCCGCGCAGCTGCGCGTCGGCGTGCGTCAGCCGATCCGCTGGCATGATTTGCGCCACGAATATGATGTGACTCTTCTCATCGATGCAGAGGACGACGACATGGGCGGGCGGCTGGAGATACAACCCGAGGATCGCCGCCTTGGCTTCGAAGTCGGGATCCGGACTGCCGACGTAGGCCGCCACGCGGTGCGGTTGCAACCCATGGCGGCGCCACAGGCGGGTGACAAAACTCTGCGAGACGCCATGGCGGGCCGCCATCGTCCGGCTCGACGACTGACTTCGCGGCCCCGGTGGCCGGTGTTGCATCTCGGCCATGATGCGGGCCTCGTTGCTGAGCGGAATGAGTTTGAGGCGTCCGGGGCGGGGGGCATCTCCCAACCCGGCGAGCCCCCCCTCGAGGAACCGCCGCGTCCAGTGCTGGCCCATCCGCGGCGCCAACCCCACCCGCTCGGCGGTCACGCGCATGGAAGGTCCCGCCTCGAGGAGCAAGACGGTGCGGACATGCCGCGCCAGGCGGGCTTCGACGGTGCCGGGCCGAACGAGCGCATCCAGCGCGTCATGATCGGCCGACGACAGCTTCACGCTCGGAGGTTCGCCATACATGCACAATTTAGACTCGGTGCACTGGGCTCGTTGACGTTAACGCAACCCGAACGCCAGTGCCGACGCGATAGTCAGCAGGCCGATCACAAGAGTGATGATCGAGCTGCGAAGGCGCGCCGCTACACGGAGGACGGCGTCGATGGTGAGGAAGCTGACCACCACGGAAACGGCCAGCAGGGCGACGAGGAGCCCCGGACCGACACTGCTCATCGCGCGGCTGCCGCCGTGTTCAACGACGAGTGGCACAAGCCCCGCGCCCAGCAGGGCCGGGACGTCGAGCAAGAAGGAGAAGCGCAGCGCCGCTTTCGCATCGTAGCCTCGGAGCAGAAGAGGTGTCACCGTCATAGCGCTACGGCTGACGCCCGGTAATGCGGCGATTCCCTGGCACGCTCCGACGACCAACGAACCGACCGTCCCGGGCACCTCGTGCTTCCCCTCATGGGCGGCGGCGCGGGCGAGCCGCTCGCGGCGGGTGTTGATCACGCTGGTAACCAATAACATTCCTCCGATCGCGAACATGGCCACGGCCCCCGTCGCGGCCGACAGCACGTGCTTCGCCAGCTCGTACGCTGGTATCCCAACCGCGCCGGTCGCCAGCGTGGCGAGCACGAGGTAACGCAGGGTCTTCGCGCCGTCCGTATCGGCCCATGGCTGGCGAAGACCACGCAGTGCGCCTATGATGTCTCGCCGGAAATACCACAGGGCGGCGGCAAAAGACCCCATGTTCGCGAGCAACCCTAACACGTACGCGGTCCCAAAGGAGTAGCCCGCCGCCGCAAAGATCAGGGTGATCATTGTCTTGCTGCTCACCGGCAACCACTCGACGACACCCTGGACGATCCCGGCGAGGACGGCAAGTGCGATTGGTGACACGAACGTCATTCCCCCTTTCGTGGCGTCCCAGAACTGCGATGCGCGACCTTGAGAACGGCCGTCAGTTGTGCCGTAGCGTCCGGCGAACGTACCAGCAGATGAGACCTGTTGCCCCGAACGCAAAGTTGGCAAGCGCGTCGCCGCGGAACAGCGGCTCAATCACGCCCCACCTTGATCGTAGGAAGGAACTGCCGGTCGCCAGGGCAGCGTACCAGATCAGCGAGCCGACGACCGTGTAGGCCGTGAATCGTCTGGCCGGCATGAAGAGATCGCCGGCAGGAAAGGATCTATAGATACGCACCGCCGGGATTAGGCGACCGAGAAACACTGCCCGGTCGCCGCAGCGGTGGAACCAGCGTTCGGCAGCTTCCCAGTGGGAGCGACGCAGCCAGCGGCCGCCTTGCCATCCACGCCGAATCGCTGCACCGACGCCGTATCCGATCCAAGAGCCGGTGCCGTTCCCGATGGCACCGCGGTCACGACGGCTCCGGGGCCTTGGTCGTCTTTGCTCGCCAGGACCCAAGCGGCACAATCACCTCGCTTGGAAAGGGGACCCCGGCGCTTTCGAGGATCATACCCACCAGCACTCAAGTGCGATACCAATCCTGCGGCGACGCCGGTCAGGTTGGTGATGATGGTTCCTCGACCGGGACGTTCGGTCAGCGAAAACGGTGAACCGATCGGCGGCGCGGGGGATTCCTTGCCTGATCTTCTAAGCCCAAGCGACGCCTTGTTAGCCTGACGAGCCTGGTCGCGCGTGATGTAGCCCGCGCGACCCATCGCGTCGAGGACCTCGCTCCGCCGCCGACGTGCCGCGATCGGAAAGCGGAACGGATCGAGCGCAGTGGGCGCCTGGAGCACCCCGGCCAGCAGAGCCGCTTGTGGGAGGGTCAATTTCCGTGGCGGCAGGCCGAAGAAGGTCCGGGATGCGGCATCGATCCCCCAGGCATTGTGCCCGAAATAGGCTTGGTTGAGAAACAGTGTCAGGACCTCAGTCTTGGAATAGCGCCGAGCCGCCAGGAGCGCGTACGCAATTTCGACAAGCTTTCGGCCGAGTGTCTTACGGGGACCGAGCAGCCGGTCGCGAAGGAGCTCCTGGGTGACCGTGCTGCCGCCCTCGGCAAACGCACGGCGTTCGACGTTCACGACGAGGGCCCGTCCCATCCCCTCAAAGCTGATCCCGGGATTGGTCCAAAACGATTGGTCCTCTGCGGCGATCACGGCTTTGACGAGCCAGGGCGACATCGCGTCCAGAGGTACGTAGGCACCACCCCTTTCGGCAAGCCCGGCGCCGACCGCTTCAGGCAATGTGGCAATGGCCCGTTCGGCGCGGATGAAGAGCACCGTGCCGCCCACGATCACCCCTCCCACGACCGTGAAGGTCAGGAGGAGCGCAATCCGCCGCGGGACCGCATGCCAGCCAACG
>DATGJN010000057.1 GCA_035295165.1 bacterium | reverse complement strand
CACCGCCGCGTGATCCACGTCCCGGGCCCGATCATCCCTGGAGGCAATACGCTCAGATCGCTCGCCGCAAAGAGCTCAGCGCCCAGGGGGTGACATTTTCGCTGAACCGTTAGCATGACAGGATTGCTGAACTACGACACGCGCGTGCGCCGCACAACACACACGCTCGCGGCACATCTCCGTTCGTACACCCGCCGTCCGTACGCGACGCCCTGGCGCAGCATCGTCCGCTCCCGGCGCGGCGGGTGCGATCGCGGCTCGCGCGTCCGGCGTCGGGGGCGCGGATCACCCCGCGGCCACCTCGATCCGTGCGCGGCCGCGCTGCTTCGCGCGGTACAGCGCCGCGTCGGCGGCACGAATCAAGCTCTCCATCGTCGCACCGTGCGTCGGATACGTGGCGACCCCGAGCGACAGCGTCATCGACCCGACCGGATTCCCTCGATAGCGCACGTCGAGATGGCGCGACGCGTCGACGATCTCCTCGGCCCGCCGTCGCGCGTCCGACAGCGTGGCGCCGGGCAACGTGATCACGAACTCGTCGCCGCCGTAGCGGCACGCGATGTCTTCCTGGCGCGACCAGGACCGCAGCATGCTCCCGATCTCGCGAAGCAGCAGATCACCAGCGTCGTGGCCAAATGTGTCGTTGAAATGTTTCAATAGGTCGATATCGAACATGACCACGCTCAGCGGCTGGCCGGTCCGCTCGGCCCGCCGGATCTCTCGGTCCAGCGTCTCCTCGAGATACCGACGGTTGTACAGCCCCGTGAGCGCGTCGCGAATCGATTGGTCTCTGAGCGTCTCCCGGAGACGGAGGTTCGCGATCGCGAGAGCGATCTGATCGCCGATGACGCGCGCCAGCCGCACGGCCTCCTCGGACAGAGTGGACGGCACGCTGTCCTCGACGAGGAACAACACACCCATGGCGTCCCCTTGCGCGACGAGTGGGACGCACACGGACGCTCCCGGCGGTGGCTCGGGCAGGTGCCGGCACGGGACGTCGTGAGCGTTGGAGAAGTAGAAGACTTGTCCGCGCCGTAGCGCCCAGCAGTCGTTCGGGTTGAATACCGGGGCCGCCGCAGACATCGTCCCCCACGAGGCGACGGACTCGACGACGTCGCCAGACGGGCTTGTGAGGTATACGGCGCCGCTCATCCGCGGGAACAACTCCGGGATCGTGCGCCCCATGATCTGGTACGCTTCCTCGATCGACACGCTGGCTTGGAGCAGATCGCTCATGCGGATCAGCGCTAGGGTTTCGTGGACCTGGGCGCGCATGCGTTCGGCCATGCTATTGTACGCCTGCGCCATCATCCCGAGTTCGTCCCCACCGTGGGCCTGCACGCGACGCGTGAAATCGCCGCCGGCCAGCGCCGTGGACGCCTCCGCGACGTCCCGAATCGAAGCTGCAACGCCGGACCACACGACCAGGGCGAGAATGAGGAGGAACGCGAGGGCCAGCGGGGCGCCGGTTGCCACGAGCTTCGCCTGACGCGCGGCGCGGTGGTTGGCCGCGAGGTGCGTCTGCAGTTGCGCGCTGGACACCGCGGTAAACGCCGTCGCGGCCTGGCGAATCTGATCGATCAGCACCTTGCCCGCGTCGGACGACCCCGGCGATCGCACGGCGGCCTCCGCGGCCCGAGCCGCCCTCATGCGTTCACCGATCGTCATATCGAGGGATGCTGCGATGTCCATCATGTGGCCGGCGGACGGCCGATCTCCGAGGTTTTCGGCGGCGTCGGCCAGTGTGAACGCACGTTGCAACGCGGTCAGCCCCGCCGACGACGGCTCAAGCGCAACCATACCGTTGAGCCCCCGCCTGAGCGCGGCCGCCTGAATCCCCCACTGGGTGAGCAGGTCCGCCCGCGGCGCGCCCGCGTATTGCCGGGCGATCGCGCGAAGCGAGAGCACCGTCGCGTAAGTGGCCTGAGACGCTGCGTCCAAGCCCTCAGGCGCCGCGCGACGAGCCGCGATATCGGACGTCGCAACCTCGGCCCGCCACCGCACGAACAGCGACTGAATCTGATCGAGAAGCTCGACCTGTTGGGGCACGAGCGGGAGCTTCCGAAGATCGGCCGCCGCGCGATCGAACGCGCTCACGCCATCGGTGTACGGCGCGATAAACGTGTCGTTGCCGGTCAGCAGAAACCCGCGCTCATTGGTCTCGGCGTCGAGGACAGCCTTGATCAGGCTGTTGGCAGCAACAATAACCTGGTTCACTGACGCCACGGCCGACGTCGCGGTCGCGGTCAGATCGACGGCGCGATAGAGGAACGCCGACACGGCACAGGCGATGACGATGCAGACGACGTAGACCAGCGTGAACCGTGCACGCAGCGAGACGCGCAACCGATCTCGTCCCGTCGGCCGACCCTTCGATGCGCCGAAGACGTCGGAGGGTGCGCGCCGCTTCACTTCCGACTCCTCATCGTTCATAAACGCCCCGGCGGATGAGCAATGGGGCTTTCGATGATGTCGCTGATCGCTGAGCAGCGGATTGCGTCGCGCGTGGGCATCGCGACGTGGGGCTGGTCCGCGCGCGTGCGCGCGACAGCTTGTGTCACCGCTGTATTCGGCGACTTGTCTCTGCCCGCGTCGCGCAGCCCACGCAACCCCTTGCCGCTATAGACCACTTGGACCAGGAGCTCGGACTTGGGCATGTGCAGACCTCGGCACCACGAATCCCCTAGCCAGAACTCTCAACAGAACCCTCATCATAGAGAAGATGCCCATCGCTGGCAGGGCCTAGACGACCGAGGCGCGAGCGTGCTCTGTGTCAGAGCGGATCGAGTTAGCGGTGCAGCTTCCGGCGAAAAGCAAGACGGCGGTGAGATTCCACCGCCGCCTCACTGATCGAGGAGCTCGTCTGGCACCTACGACCGCCTAGTGCACGATCGCCCGCTGCACCGCGCGAGTCTCGGCTCAGACTCTACCAGCGGCCGTTGCTACCTTGATCGTGACCGCCATCCTTGCCGCCATCCTTACCGCCGTCCTTGCCACCGTCCTTACCGCCGTCCTTACCGCCATCCTTGCCACCATCCTTGCCGCCATCCTTACCGCCGTCCTTACCACCATCATGCCCGCCGTCGTGGTCTCCACCGCGGTCCTTACCGCTGTCCTTACCGCCATCCTTGCCACCATCATGCCCGCCGTCGTGGTCTCCACCGCGGTCCTTGCCGCCGTCCTTGCCACCATCATGCCCGCCGTCGTGGCCGCCGTCGTCTCCGCCGCCTTTACTGCCACCACCATTATCGCCACCGGTGTTGCCGCCGGTGTTGCCACCGGTATTGCCGCCGGTGCTGCCACCGGTATTGCCGCCGCCGGGATTGCCACCACCGGGATTGTTGCCACCGGAGGTGCCGCTGTTGTTGTTCGTGTTGCTACCGCTGTTGCTGTGGCTCCCGCCGCTGCTGCCGCCGCCGTTCCCATTTCCGGAATCTGCACCCAACGGACCAATCGTACCAATCGCCGGGAAGGCCAGAACGTCAACCTGGCCGGCGACCTGATCACCGTCAACCGGACTGGACAGTACGATCGCCTGGGCGCCGACAAACTGGGCAAGGGCGCACACAGACTGTCCGTACTCTTCACCGACGACCACGCCGGTGATGCTCGTTGTCCTGAACGCTCTCACCCCCGTCGGCGTCTTCAGCGTTACGGTCAGTGCACTGCAATCGGCCGAAGACAGCGTTCCCTCGGTCCGCGTTACCGGTTGCGCGCTCTGCGCCTGCCCCGCGAGTGGGATTCCCCACACCGTGACGGCGGCGCCGATCAGCCCGACCAGAACGACCCAATGTCGAGGCTTCTGCTTCATCGTCCACCCCCAAATTCGTGTGTAGTCCTGCCTACCGCGCACGGTGTCCAGACACTCACTGCGTTGACGCAGCGTCGAGTCAAAAACAAGAAGCTGGACTCTGTGGCTTGTCCAGCTTCGGTAGCCCCGCTGACCCAACGAGCCGGGTCCGGCGGCTTTGCGTCTCCGCGTTACCGCGGATTTGCCTTTATCGGCCGGGCACTCTTCCGTACGCCTCGTGATTCACTGGAACCAACAGCGCCGTCTAAACCATCACGCCTTGTTCGCCCTCTCCTCGTGGCAACCACCACGCCCCCTTTCACGCGTAGTGAGTGCAGCCTTGCACCTGCGCGTGCGAGATCTGAGCCACCGAGACCCCCAACCTGGGCCAAAGAGAAGAAGCCGGACGGTTGGGCTCGTCCAGCTTCGGCAGCCCCGCTGACCTAGCGAACTAGGCCCGGCGGCTTTGCGTCTCCGCGTTACCGCGGATTTGCCTTTATCGACTGGAGGATCTTTGTGGGCCGTCACACCATCCCTTTGTCATGATCGAGCGTACCATCGACGGAATTTATCGTCAATTCGGTCGTTCGCGTCACCAATTGCATGTCAGATTGATCGCGGGATTGACTCATTCGATAGATCGGGATGGAAGTCAGAGGGAGATTGTGGAGAAGATGAGATGCAAGATCTCCTTCAGTCGATAGTAAGCACCGACCATGTGCCACGGCCGCACGGCCGGCGAATCGGCTCAGCCAGCGATAAGAACGACGTGTTCCCTGGGCCACCGCAGGCGCGCGAACGCCGACGGGGCGGATGCGAGGCGATGCGTCCTATTCTGCGAAGTCCTCCGTGACCGCCACGCCCACATCACCCGCGTTCGCGACCCCGATGCCAATGCGATGAAACGCCGGGTTCATGATGTTGCGCAGATGCCCAGTGCTGGCTAGAAAGATCGTGTGCGCTTCCTCGACGGTCTGAGCCAGCGTCACGTTCTCGCCCACCGCCCCCTGGCGCACAACCGGCGACAGACGATCCAGAAATGAACTACCGGACAGTGTACCGTGGCCGACGTAGCCGTGAGTGGCCATGTCCGTCGAGTGCTCCCGCGCCACGAAACGGAGGGACGGGTCCATATACAAACGGGACAACCCGTGCGCCGTGCGCGCATCGTTGATCAACTGAAGCAGTTGCGATTCGGCCGGAGCGTCGACCCTCGCGGCCGGCGCCGAGGCGTTCAACTGAACGACAACGCTAGAATCACTCGCTGTTGACCCCTTCGCCTGGGTGAGAGGAATGATGAGCAGGCTGACGACGAGCGGGATGAAGAGGATGAGCACGCGCCGCGCGGTACCATCGAGTCGCCTTCGCACTCGCGAACCTCCTTCGGTAACCCGGCTGACCTGAGGATGCAGGTCCCGTGGTTTTGCGCCCCTCGGTTGCCCGAGGTTTGCCTTTGTCGGGAAGTCCGGACGTCCGGTCCCCGTATGCCGTTATCCCGGTCGAGCCGAGCGTGCCTATCCTCAGCCGTTTGAGCCGTTCTTCACTGTTCCTTTGACGTTCCCTTGTAGGATAGTGGGGGCCTATTCGTATGTCAATCGTTCGACCGCCGTATCGATCCTTAAGTGCGATCCGGCCTCGGCGGGAACACCAGTTTGTACGTTCCATCCCGCTGCGACTTCGGTCGGGCATCGCCGGCCGCAGGGTCGGGGACACGCCGCGTCAAACAACCCCGCGAGCGCAGTGTCCGGACCGGGGGATAGACCTGCCCTCGACCCGGAAGGAGGTCTCGCGTGGCGGCACGGCTGTTCGGGTTGCTCGCCATGAGTTTGGTGCTCTCGGGATGTTCGCTCGCTGGGTTCGTCCCCGAGCATCAGGAGACGCCACCAGCTGCGGCCGCGCTGCTCGTCGAAATCACCGGGACACCCGGGACTGCGTTTGAAGGATCCCTCGGCACGACCGCGACGACGCGATCGATCACGGGGCAGGTTCCCGCCCAGTACAGCGTGGATGCAATCGCAGTTGTCGTCAGCCTGACGAAGAAAGAGGAAGCCGGCAACCTGACCGTGCGGATCCTGCGTGCTGGTCAGGAGGTGGCCAGTCGGACGACAGACGCACCGTATGGCAGCCTGCTGCTCGTCTACAAGCCCTGATACCGGACTCAGAACCGGGTCCACGCCGGATCCCCGCGCGGGTCCACAGACGGACGCACGACGAGACTACGCGCGGCACACGGCGTGGCACGCAGACGCGGCGATGCCGCACACGCTGGTGGCGAGGATGCACGCGATGTCCGGAGCCGTTTGGCAGGCGACCGCCGCCGCGCCTCCCGCCGCTCCCCAGCACGCGGCGTCGCAGGACGCTTGAGCGGTGCCGGCCTGCACAACGGGAAACTGCCCCTGCACCGGAGCAAACGCGCCTCCCGACAACGCTTCGGAGCGGACGATGATGGACTCGAACACCGCTGCAAACGCGACCGCGGCGTCCGTTACAGCTGGCGAGAACGCGGAATCGAGGCCGGGGCCTTCCCACGGTTCACGCATGCTCCAGGTCTCGAGGTCAAATTCGCCGCGCCACGCCCGTCCCCCGGTCAGCACCTCCACGAGCGCGGCGCCACGCGAGGGAAACTCTTGGGCAGTGACGCCGATGGAGCTGGCATCCCACCGCAGCCGGTAGGTCGTTGCACCGCCCCGGACGACGAGCATCGCAGCCCCCAGCGTTTGAGGCGCTGCCCGCATCGGGGTGCTCGCACCGACCGTCAACACGAACGCATCTCCGTGTAAGACCTCGACCGTAGCGCGCGAGGCGACACCGGCTGTGTCGCTCGACACGCGGGCGCGAACAATCCCCTGCGGGCCGGCGTACCACGCCTCCACCAGCTCTCCGAACATACCGGTACGGATGTTGACCAGAGGAACTTGGGCCACGGCTCCAGGCGCGTCACACCACCCCGCGACCCCAGACGCCGCGAGCGTCGCGCACGATGCGAGGAATCGTCGTCGGGTCCTGCGGTCCACCGGACGGTGCGCCTCCCTCGACACGGTCCGTGCCGCCGAGTTGTTCGGCCGGCGCGGTCGTCCACCTGTACAGTACTATTAGGAAGAAACGGCATCACGACGCTGTCACGCCGCCGTGTCCATGCGCCTCCCGCCCGTCCGGCGGCACGGCCGCTTGACGTACGTTCGCCGCGCATGATAACGTGGATCAGGTTGTCATGTGCAAATAGTTTTCATGTAGTGGGTGGGGGCCGGTGACCGACTGGGTCGTGCAACTGGAGCATGCATCGCTGCGGCTGTCGGGGCGATCGATCTGGAGTGATCTCTCTGTCGCAGTCCCCCGCGGGGAGTTCTTGGTCATCATCGGGCCGAACGGCACGGGCAAGACCTCGCTCCTGCGCGTCCTGTTGGGGCTGCAACCGCCGACGGCCGGGAGCGTGCTCGTCAACGGCCGCGCGCCCCGCCGGGGCAACCCGGTGATCGGGTACGTACCGCAACAGCGCGCATTCGACCCGGAATTGCCGCTGCGAGGACGCGACCTTGTGTTGATGGGCCTCGACGGACACCGTTGGGGTATCTCGTTGAACGAGCGGGCGAACCGGGCGCGGGTGGATCGGATCGTTGCCCTGGTCGGCGCCCAGTCTTACGCGGACAGGCCGATCGGGTGGCTGTCTGGGGGAGAACAACAACGCCTCCGAATCGCCCAGGCGCTTGTCGGCAACCCCTCCCTGCTCCTGTGCGACGAACCGCTCTTGAGCCTGGACCTGCACTCTCAGCACGTCATCGTCCAGCTGATCGCCCGGTGGCGTCGGGACCACGACGCCACCGTGATCTTTGTGACCCACGACGTCAACCCTGTCATGTCGGTCGCGGATCGCATCCTGCTCCTCGCGGGTGCGCGCTGGGGCATCGGGACCGTGGACCGCATGATGACCTCAGAGACGCTGACCCGCCTCTACGGGACCCCGGTCGACGTCGTACAGCACGCCGGACGCATCGCGGTCCTCGGCGCCGATCTTGGCGGCCACGACCCTGTGGCGGCACACATGGAGGACGGCGCGTGACGTCGCTGTGGGGATACGCGTTCGTCCATCAGGCGCTACTGGCGGGGACGATCACGGCGGTCGTCGCCGGCGTGGTGGGCCCGTTCATTACCACGCGGAACATGGGATTTGCGGTTCACGGGCTTGCGGAGATGGGATTCACCGGCGCGGCCGGCGCCGTGCTCTTCGGATTCGCACCCGAGGTTGGACTCGTAGGCGCCTGCTTCCTCGCCGCGCTCGCGATCGGCCTTCTCGGCGTGCGCCTGCGGGAGCGCGACATCGCGATCGGCACCGTGCTCGCCTTCGGCATGGGGCTTGGCGTGCTGTTTCTCGTGCTGTACACGCGCTATGCGACCGAGGCGTTCAGCATCCTGTTTGGCGCGATCCTCGCCGTGAGCGCCGAGGACGTCGTCTGGTCGGCGGCGGTCGGCGCGGTCGTGTTGGCGGCGATGATCGCCGTGTACCGGCCGCTGCGCTTCGCGAGCGTGGATCCGGACGTTGCCGAAGCGCGCGGCGTTCCGGTCCGGCTGCTGTCGGTGGTGTTTCTCCTCATTATGGCGCTCGCGGTCGCCGAAGCGGTACAGGTGGTCGGGGTGCTGTTGATCCTGACGCTGCTGATCACGCCGGCGGGCACGGCGCGCCGGCTGACCGCCCACCCCGGCCGCGTCGTCGCATATAGTATTCTTATCGCGGTGGGCGTCACGCTGGGCGGTATCGTGGGCGCGGTGTACACCTCGTGGCCCGTCAGCTTCTTCGTCGCGTCGTTGAGCTTGGTCGCCTACCTACTGGGACGGACATTTGGCGCCCGGGTTCGCGCGTAGCGCCCGCGCCACTGGAGGAACACGGGAGATGACCGCGGTCGATCGGTACGTCGACGTGCTGCGCCGTGCGAAGTTGCGTGTCACCCCGCAGCGCATCGCGATCCTGGACGCCTTGGCCAGCGGCTCCCACCTGACGACGTGCCAGGCGATCTGGGAGCGGGCCCGCAAGCGGACGCGGGGGCTCGGACTGGTGACCGTCTACCGCATCCTGGAGCGGCTGCGGACCGCGGGCATCGTCGAACAGATCGACCTCCACGGCGCGACCCACTTCTGCCTCGCCGACCACCATCACGACCACATCATCTGCGAGCGGTGCGGGCGCGTCGAACCGCTGGAAGCGTGCGTGCTTGAATCGCTCACGGGATCGCGCCTTCAGGACACCGGGTTCTTGGTGAAGGGGCACCGCCTCGACCTGCTGGGGGTGTGCCGCGGCTGCCAGCAGGCGACGTCCTAGGGTGTCCAGTGTGGACGAGGTGTTGACACTTTTGCACTCCAACCGAGCCCGGCGGCATGGGTTAGCTGGCCTTTCTGCCGGCGAACAGCGTCGCCGGCGTGCGGCCTTGCAGGCGATACCCTTGATGCGGGCGCTCCCGGTT
>DATGJN010000056.1 GCA_035295165.1 bacterium | reverse complement strand
GAGCATGGAGGCGGTGATCCACCAGTTCAAGCTCGTGAGCGAAGGGATGCACCCCCCGGCCGGCGAGAGCTACGTGGCCACGGAGTCACCCCGCGGCGAGAAAGGGTACTTCGTCGTCAGCGACGGGAGCAATAGGCCCGTGCGCGTGCACGTCCGAGCGCCGTCGTTCTACAATCTGCAGACGCTGCCGGCCATGGTCGTGGGACGACCGCTCGCGGACGTCGTCGTCGCGGTCGCCAGCATCGACATCGTGCTGGGCGACGTGGATCGTTAGCCGAAGGTGCGAGTGAGACACGCGAGCGGTGCGCGGACGATCACGGGTACCCAAGCGTCAAGTCTCGAAGAATCGAATCAGCCTTGGCCGGGCGTCGATGACGCTCAGCAAGTTGCTGACCTACGTCGCGGCTGCTTGCGATTTTGACGATCTGGAGCTTCTCCATGCTCGTGGCGCTCGTTGACGCCGAGGACGAGCGGCAGGCGAGACTCAAAAAGCCGCTGCCGGGTCGATGCCACAGGGCAAATTCCTGACCTATTGGTCTTTACTGTTCGCGATCCTGACGATCTGGGGCTTCTCCGTCCTCGTCGCGCTGGGCACTATCAAAGACGAACTCCTCGAGGCCTTTAGAAAGCGCTGGGCCACCACGGCGAGAGCGAGGATGGTCTTTACCGATCCGCTGGCCGAACGCTCCATCGTGGAGACGCTGACCGCCTGTCCCATAACCAAGTCTAGTCGCAGAAGTGGGTGCTGGACCAAATGACTCAGATCACGAAACACCTTGGGCTCCGTGTCCGGACCTTCGTACTCCAGGACTCATGGGGACACTTCGTGGTCTATCTTGCGCAGGGGAAGCGTCTCGTCACGTACCGTCTCGACAATGCGCGGGTCGTGGACGCCATCGCGGGCAAAGCCGACCAACTCGATCGGATCCGCAAGGTCGTCGAGCAATATCTCCAACAGGAGTTTCTGGGACAGGCCACGCCTCCGAAGACACCGCCCCCAGCGTCAAGCGGACCCGCCGCGGCGGCAACGGCAGGTGCTGCGACCGGTGTCGTTGCTGGTCCCGGCGCGTCTCGGGCGGCGCCCATAGGGTCTCCACCGGCCAGCGGAACGGCGGGCGGCGTTGAGATGAGTCGCGAGGAGCGGATCGCCGCGGCCAAGGCTAAGGCGGTAGCGCTCGACGCGCTGGACGCGGCGTCCGGCGGGCTAACGTCGCAGCAGCCTCCGCCTGACAAGAACTCCGTGGACCGCTCTTAGACGATGCCGAGCACCTTCGCCGCGCGCTTCACGTCGCGAGGCTTGACCCACAGAATAGCGCCGAACTGACCGGCGCCGGCGGCGATGGCGTCGGTCGCCGTCACGTTGATCTTCTCTTCGGCCAACCTCGAGAAATAGTCCACCAGCGCCCCGGTACGGTCCTCGCCCTCGATCACGAACACTTTCTTCGGCCCGATGATCTTCCAGCGCACCTTCCTGGCGGCGGCCTTGAAGGCCGCAGGATCGGACGACACGAAGTCGAGTTGCGCGCGCCGACCTTTCGGAAAACCGTGGAAGGCGAGAAGGTGAACGCCGGCGTCCCTCAACATGCTCAAGGCTCGGGCCCCCTCTCCGGGCCTGTCGCCGGTCTCAATATAGAAGTAGTCAAGGAGCCGTATTGTGTCAGCCATTTGCCTCTCCCCCCTGGTCGCTCTGCGGCTTTCCCCATGCGCCTCGTACCTTGGTCCTGAGGGTCTTTTCCCTGAGAGATTCTTAGTCGGCGTCAGCTCTCTTCCTGACGTGACTGCGGCTCCAGGATTTCCTGCCACTCCACCTCGTCGCCGCGCACCCTCCGGAGATCAAGGTGGATCGAGAATGGGGGAACGAGGGCGAGCAGGTTGGGTTCACCGCGCGCCACACCCTCCAGTGCCGTAAGTGCCTGATCGATGCGCTCGACGATCTGTGCCACGTCCACGCCGAGGTAATGCGGCCGGAGGGACAACAACTGGTCGCGGGCCTTGCGGAACTTAATGCGTGCGCCCTCGGAGTTGCCGCGTTCGAGATGGACGAACGCCGCTGCCAGGATCATCAGCCCTCGGTAGAGGTGGCTCTGCACCCGGTTCCAGACCACTACCATCTCTTCGTGGTGGGCGGCCGCCATGTATTCCCGGGCGTTGAACTTCTCAGCGTAGTCGCGTAGGGGCGCTGGAAGTCTCCCCGGCACGGGTTCCAGACGGGGTTCGTCCATCAGCCAACCCTCGAGCCCGACTACGTCGGGTCGGGTACAAGCTTGAGCGGGATCCCCGGCTGCGCTCTGGCCAAGAGGGCGTGGAGGCTACTCACGCCGAACCGGTCGGCCCACTGGCGGGCGGTGTCATTGCCGGGGAAGAGTCGCTCCGCGGCCCGGACAGCCTCTTCGCGCCGGCGAATAAGAAGCCACACATGGGGCGGCGAGAACGGCGGCTGCCAGGAAAACAGGTCCCCCGCAGGCACACCGGTCCTCCTCGCGACCTCGTCCACGCTGCCTTCACCGGCGCGGATCGCGCCGATGGCGCCGGCCGCCAGCGCGCAGCAGCGCAGGTCGGCCGCCATCAGTTTGGCGTGGACGGTGGCTCCCGGTCCGTAAAACACGGGGATCAACTCGGCCTCAAGACTCTCGATCGGTTCCAGCGGCACCCCCCGTTCGCGCATTACGTCCAGCGCGGCCAGGGTAGTCCACAGAGTGCCGGGATCATCCGCACGGGCTAGATCTTTGCGCGCGGCCACCCACGTCTCGGGCGGGATACGGGACAGCGCTTCTGTGAATACCGCGCGATTGGGTACCCGAAAGCGTACCAGCTGGCACATGCACAGCAACCCCTGACGATGGACTCCGGTCGGCCCGAACGCTCCGCTGCGATGGCAGAGATTCCGTGCGTCGAGATGCTTCTCCTCTGGCCATTCCCACGGAACGGGCGGCTGCGGCCATCCCGGCCCGCTCGTTTGCCCGCACCGCAAGCACACCCGCCGCCCCTGCTCCGATCCACCCGACACGACTGGCAGCACCATGGCTGCCGCACCCAGACCATTTCCGCGGATCCACAATCGACCGGTCGGCCACGTGCGATCGTTGCCCGGGGTGTTGGTTGCCATCACCCTCAGGACCGTTTTCACCGTCGCACCATGTGCCCGGTGTGTCCCGCCGCTTGCGGGCCTGGTGCCCGCTACTCTCTACACCTGTTATCACGCCCGTCCGCAGGTGTCGTCGCGATGGCTCAAGTAGCGGCAGCGAGAGGTTCGCCACCCGGGAGGAACCGCGTCCGCTCGTCCGCGGAGGTTCCCCGACAGGGCGTCGACGCAAGGACGAGAAGCACCGCCTCAAGGATTCCGGTTGCCGTGTGTGCTGGCCGCAAGGGTCTCATGTCCCTCGCGGCTCCGGCCAACCCCGCGCGTGACGCAAGGGGGCACGTTGAGGATCATGACCATCCTCAGCGATTTGTTCCTTTAGTGGATGATCGCATTGTCCGTGGTTTCGATGTCGTCTTGACAGACCTCCGTGTAGCACTGGTTGACGTTGCAGAATCCGATTCCGGCGGCACCGTGCAGGGGTCCATGTGTGCCAGGGCGTCTATCCGCCAGAGCGCCGGATCCTTGGGCGGCCTTACAGTTCCAACCGGTGTGCCCAAGTGCGATCGAGATGCGCCTGGACGTAGTGGATTCCATCACGCACAAACCATCCCCTGAGCCACCGAGATACGACAGGGGTGCGGGGTACCCTCTTCGCGCATGGGCAACCTCTCCTCCAGTCGTGGGCTCCCCTGGCCTATGCGGCATCGTGATGGGTGAGCGCTTTCTCGACGCTGGCGCGCCCAGATCTTCGCCGACCAGCAGGACATTGGGGTCGTGATCCATCTGCGCGATGAGGATGGCCGTGTTCGCCTCGCGGTAGGGCATCTCGGATGTCACGAGGGGCGGCCGTCCGGTACCAGCGGTGATGCGGCTGGACCGCCGTAGATATCGTCAAACAACTCGGCGGGGCAGGGCTCGGGGCTCGCCTCGGCGAAGGACACGGCGTCGGCCACAGCTTGGTCCACCTCCGCGGCGATCGCGTCGATCTTTGCTTCATCCAGCGCTCCTTTCGCGCGTAGGCGCTGCTCCAGCAAGAGAAGAGGATCACGCTCCCGCCAGCGCTCCACCTCCTGTTTGGGCCGATATGGCTGGAACAGATCAGCCGCTCCATGCGCCGCGAAGCGGTACGTGATCGCTTCCACCGCATGGGCGCGACCGGTTCGACGGGTCTCGTCAATGATACGCCGCGCAACGTCGTACACGGTGACAACATCCATGCCGTCACATTGCTCATTGGGAATGTCGTAGGCATCGAACCGGCGGGCAAGATTCGTTGCGGCCGACGACTTCGGGACGGATGTGCCCATCGCATATTGGTTGTTCTCGACAATGAACACCACCGAGCATTGCCCCTCGTGCCCCCAGAGTCCCGCCAAGTTGACCGACTCGTGAAACGCTCCGCTGTTCATCGCCCCGTCTCCAAAGAAGCACAGACAGACACGATCCGAGTCGTGATAACGAAGAGCATACGCGGCCCCAACGGCTAGCGGGATGTGGCCGCCCACGATCCCGTACCCTCCATAGAAGCCCCGCGCTACGTCGAACAAATGCATGGAGCCGCCTTTCCCTTTGCACACCCCGGTGCGCTTGCCATACAACTCGGCCATGATCGCCCTCGGGTCCGTGCCTCGAAGAAGCGCATGCGCGTGGTCGCGGTAACTTGCAAAGAGAATATCGTCCTCACGTAACGCCGCGAGGAAGCCAGTGGCGACCGCCTCTTCCCCCGAATACAGATGCAGGTAGCCGCCAATCTTCCCCCGCCGAAAACTTCGCTCGGCTTGCTCCTCAAACCGACGGACAAGGACCATCTGACGGTACCACCCCAGCAAGGTCTCGAGGCTGTTCGCGCCTTGCGGCTCGTCTGCCATCGCCACGACCTCACTCCCCCTCTTTTCGGACCCTGCACACATCGAAGACGATGTGCGATCGAGGGATCGGTTGATGCCACTCGCCTGAGCGCGCATCGCGTCCAGCGCCACAAGCCAGTGGCGCGGGGCCGCCCCCCACCTGCGCGAGAGCCTGCGGTGGATCTCGGCGCCGCGTCTGGAACATCCGCCTCCGGACCGTTGTCGTCCTGCACCTGCAGAGTCGCGCACCGTCCGCGCGACCACGGTCTGCGTCTCGATGGACTCTACCAAGTCGGCGCGCACCGTTCTTTGCGGAAGCGCAAGGAGCCTGTGCGCGGGGGGCGGCGTCTTGTGCGTCACGAGTATGGACCGTCGCGCTACGCGCGTGGTCGGCAGGAACGCCGCCTGACAGCGGCACGGCCGGACGCCGGGGTGTCGTCCAGCTGGCGGCCCGGTAAGGAGGGTTTACCGCGTGTTCGCGAGGAACTCGCACCGTTATCCTCCGTCAGAGTATTGCTTCTCCATCGGGCACAGGTGCGGTCCCTACAGGGCCGCATCCTTCGATGTTGTGATACAACAAAGATGCCACGTGCGCGGTATGGTAGCGTTGACGGAGCGACCGGCCATGATCGGCAGCGTACGGCCCATCACGCCGGCGGCATGTGAAGCGTGATGTGATGCGTCTGGCTTCGCCCGGTGGGATGTCATTTGCCGCGCCTAAGAAGATGTGACGAAGGAGGCGATCTGCGATGCTTGGACGCGCGTTCGAGTGTATCCCGGTGAATACGCGCGAAGCGAAACCGCGCCGGCGCGGGGTCACGGAAGTGCGTGGCCCCTACTACACCCCGATGGGGCAACGCTACCTGACGGATCTGCTCGAGACCATGGGAGACTATGTCGACAGCCTGAAGTTCGCGGGCGGATCGTTCGTGCTCATGCCGGAGGCGAAGCTCCGGGAGCTGATCGAAACGGCCCACCGCTATGGCGTCCTGGTGTCCACCGGGGGATTTATCGAGCGCGTGTTGGCCCACGGGCCACAGGTCGTCGACGCCTACATTCGAACGTGCCGCGACGTTGGTTTCGACATCATCGAAATCTCCAGCGGATTTATCACCCTCCCGACAGACGACTGGCTGCGGATCATCGAGCAGGTCCAGAAGGCCGGCGTGAAAGCCAAACCGGAGGTGGGGATTCAGTTCGGTGCGGGAGGGGCGAGCACCGCGGAAGCGTTAGAAGCGGAGGGTACCCGCGATGTCGAGTGGGCGATCCAGCAGGCGAAGCGCTTTCTCGACGCCGGTGTGGAGATGATCATGATCGAATCAGAGGGCATCACCGAGAGCGTGAAGACCTGGCGCACCGATGCAGCCGCCCGCATCCTCGGGGCGCTCGGGCCGGAGCGGGTGATGTTCGAAGCGGCCGACCCTGCGGTCTTCACTTGGTACATTAAGAACTACGGCCCCGAAGTCAATCTGTTTGTCGATCACAGCCAGATCGTGCAGTTGGAGTGTCTGCGCTCGGGGCTGTGGGGGACCCAAAGCGTGTGGGGGCGCGTCCTGACGTACAAAGGGGGGTAGCTAGGTGCCAATGACGATCGCGGAGACGCTGGCCGGATTCGTCGTGCGCGCTGCGTATGACGATCTGTCGGAGGCGGCGCGGGC
Source organism: bacterium (assembly GCA_035295165.1). Lineage (NCBI taxonomy): Bacteria > bacterium. Next base: position 23,158 of record DATGJN010000056.1, on the reverse strand, counting down.
GCAGCTGAAACTCCGTGTCCTGGATGCCCTCGGCTGCGCGATCGGGGCGCTACGGGCCGAACCCGTCGGCGTCATTCGGGCGCAGATCCAGGACTTCGGTGGCACGGAGCACTGTACCCTGATCGGTGGCGGGCGCACCGCGCCGGACCGTGCCGCACTGTACAACAGCGCGCTGGTCCGCTACCTCGATTTCAACGATAGTTACCTGGCACCGGGCGAAACGTGCCATCCGAGCGACAATCTTGGTGCGGTGCTGGCCGCCGCGGAGTACGCGTGCCGAAGCGGCCGCGACTTCCTGACCGCCCTCGGGGTCGCCTACCAGGTGCAGTGCCGTCTCAGCGAAACGGCTCCCGTGCGGGCGAAGGGCTTCGACCACACGACCCAAGGCGCCTACGCGGTCGCCGCGGGTGCGTCCAAAGCGTTGGGGCTGGATCGCGACCGAACCGCCAATGCGCTCGCGATCTGCGGGACGGCGTTTAACGCGCTGCGTGTCACTCGGACCGGGGCGCTCTCGCACTGGAAGGGGCTGGCGTACCCAAATACCGCATTTGGGTGCACCCACGCCACCTTCCTGGCCATGCGTGGGATCACTGGCCCTTGCGAGGTATTCGAGGGCAACAAGGGGTTCATGGATGCCATCGCCGGTTACTTCACCATCGACTGGGTGCACGAGGATCTCAACCTAGTCACCAAGACAATTCTGAAGCAGTACAATGCCGAAATCCACGCGCAGTCCGCCCTGGAAGGCGTGCTGGACCTGCAGCGGACCCACGGCGTTCGCGCGGACGAGGTCGAGCACATCGACCTCGAGACGTTTGACGTCGCGTACCATATCATCGGGGGCGGAGAAGAAGGCGAGAAGACGACGGTACGCACCAAGGAGGAAGCCGATCATAGCCTGCCCTACATGATCGCGGTGGCGTTGCTAGACGGTGAGGTCCTGCCCGCCCAGTACCGACCTGAGCGCATTCAGGCGCCGGACGTGCAATCGCTGCTTCGGCGGGTCCACATTCGTCTATCGCCCGCATTCAGCCGCGCCTTCCCAGGCAAGATGGCATGCGCGATCCACATTTTCCTCCGCAACGGTCACATGGTCGAAGCGGTAAAGAGCGATTATGAGGGTTTCCACACGCGTCCGATGAGTTGGGCGACGGCCGCCAATAAGTTTGAACGCCTTTGTGCGCCTCTGATCGACGCACCGCTCCGAACCGCGCTCATGGACGCCGTCGCGCATCTGGAGGATCTTCCCATTACGGCCCTCACCACCCTGCTTGGCCGGATCGCGATCGCTCCCGGAGGCACATAGGGCCCGCCCGAACCACACCGGACCCAGCCAGAGGTCGATTCGCGATCGACGCTCCATGCTTCGCCCCGCATCAATCAACCCGATCGCATCACCGCCTGAGATTTTGCCGCGATGATGGTCAGCAGGTGGTCTCCAACAGCGCGTTGACGAGTGTCGAGGGTGATCGTCCCGCCGTACCCTTCCCGTCCCTCATCGGCAGACTCCACACGTCGTGCGCGCCGTCACCGGTGGACGCAATCGCGTTATCGATACACCCGTGACGTCTGATGATACACGATCGTGTGCGACCAGCGGATGCGCGTATCTGGCACACAGAACACACCGGCCACTATGAGACGATACTCGGTCGGTGCGCGACGGTACCGCGGGCTGTTCCCGGATTCGCTCGAACACCTCCGGTTCCTGTTGGGCAAAACGCTACTGCGACCGTGACTATGTTACCTCGAATGCGACTCTACGACCAACTCTTCGTGCAGCAGAGCGTCTGTGTCCTCCCACACCGTAGTCGCGCCACGGCTGCGTGGACCGCGTGGCACAGACGCCAGTGATCTGCGCTTCGTTACCTTCCCCCCCACTCTTTCATGAGTGTGGTTCGCCTACACCCAACATCAGCGTCGGCAAGCAAGTTCGCATCCAATCCTAATGCTGTAGCGTCGCTTGAACACTCAGTTGGACATTTCCCTTGATGGCCTGCGAGATGGGACAGCCGTCCTTTGCGGCCTCCGCTGCCCGGCGGAACCCCTCGGCGTCGAGGCCGGGGACCACGCCGCGGATCGTCAGGGCACTGGAGACGACCTTCCAGCCTCCATCGACGTGATCCAACGTCACGGCCGCACTGACCTCCAGCCGCTTCGGCGGGGTCTTTGCGTTCGCCAGGCCAAACGCCAGGGCCATGGCGAAGCAGCCCGCGTGCGCGGCGGCGGTGAGCTCTTCCGGGCTCGTCCGCCCTTCGGGCGATTCGGTGCGGACCGCCCAGCTCACCGGCAAGTCTGAAAAGACCCGGCTCGACCCGGCCGTCACCCTGCCGGATCCCGAGATGAGATCCCCTTCCCACGTCGCATCGGCGCGTCGAATCGCTGGCATCGGCTTCCTCCTTAGCTGCGCGATCGTAACGCATGCTCACCGGCCTTGTGCCGGTGGTCTCGACAGAATACCATGCGTTGGTCCAACGGTCGTTGCAATCAACCTCCCCAGTGAGAGCCCAAGCCAGCGCTCCAGACGCACGGGCTATCAACGACCCCGTCATCAGCCTTCGAGCAAGAGGGACTCGGGATCCTCGATCAGCGCCTTGACGCGCCCCAGGAATTGCACCGCTTCGCGCCCGTCGACGATCCGGTGGTCGTAGGTGAGGGCGACATACATCATCGGGCGGATGACGACCTGTCCCCCGCGGGCGACCGGCCGATCGGCGATCCGGTGCAGGCCCAGGATCCCCACCTGCGGCGGGTTGAGAATCGGTGTGCTCAAGAGCGAGCCGAACACGCCGCCGTTGGTAATGGTGAACGTTCCGCCGCGCAGATCCTCGAGCGAGAGCGTCCCTTGCTCGGCGCGCTGCGCAAAATCGCGGATCCCCCGTTCGATCTCGACCAGCGTTCGCCGGTCGGCGTCCCGCAGCACGGGGACGACGAGCCCGTCCTTCGCCGCGACCGCGATCCCAATGTCAAAGTAGCGCTTGAGAACGGCCTCATCACCCCGCATCTCGGCGTTCAGATATGGGAACTCGCGCAACGCCGCGACCGCCGCGCGCACAAAGAACGCGGCGATCCCGAGCCGGAATCCGTACCGTTCCTGCACCAGCGGATTCTGGCGGCGGCGGAGATCGGCGACCGCGCCCAGGTCCACCTCGTTGAAGGTCGTCAGCATCGCCGCGTTCCGCAGGGCCTCGACCAGCCGGCGAGCGATCGTCAGGCGTCGGAGCGACAGGCGAACGTGCTCTTCGGATCTGGCCGGCGCCAATGCCGGTGCGGCGGACGGCGGAGGCTGGTGAAGCGCGCCCTCCACGTCGTGGCGGGTCACCCGGCCGCCCGCGCCTGTCCCGGGGACCGCGCTGACATCCACCCCGTGCTCGGTCGCAAGCCGTCTCGCCAGCGGCGTCGCTGCGGATGGACGAGCGGTGGGCGACTGATCGGGCGGGGTCGGCGCTGCGGTCGGTCCTCCGACGTCCTCGTGGCGCACGTGCTCGGGATCGACTATACCCGCCACAACATCGGGCGGCGGTGCAGGCACCGCCGCGCCGGGGGTTGAGATCTCACCCCAACGGCCCTGGGCGGCGGCCGCGGCGTCAGGTTCCACGACCGCGGTCTCATCCACAACGCCGAGCACGTCCCCCGGTCGCACGTCTGCGCCGTCCGGCTGCGCGATGTGCGTGAGCCGGCCCGCCACATCCGCAGCCACTTCGAAGTTCACTTTCTCGGTCTCGAGCTCGACCAGTACCTCGCCAACGCCCACGGACTCTCCCTCATGCTTCCGCCAGTGGAGCACGCGGGCCTCGAGAACGGACTCGCCGACGGTCGGCACGACGATGTTGGTGGCCACGGCCCGCTACCTCTCCCCGGGGCGGGCGCCGCCCGCCACCCGCGACTCGAGCGCCTGCTGGATCAATTGCGCCTGGGCCGCCGCGTAGCGCGCGTGCGACCCTTCCGCGGGGCTCGCATTCGGGGCGCGGCTCAGGCACTCCACCCGCCCGCCTCCCAGCACCGCCGCCAAGAGCGGTTGCACGAACGTCCACGCGCCCATGTTCTCCGGCTCCTCCTGCACCCAACACATATCCCGTACCCGCGCGTACCGTGTCAGGACCGCCCGCACCGCATCCTCGGGGAACGGATACACTTGTTCCAAGCGCACGATCGCAAGCTCCGGATGATCCTTCCGTCCGGCGCTCTCGGCGAGGTCGACGGCGATCTTGCCGCTGCACACCACCAGACGTTCCACCGCATCGGGGCGGTCCCGGACTGCGGCATCGTCGAGCACCGGCTGCCATCCGCCCTCCGCGAGATCCTGGAGGAGCGAGCTCACCAGCGAGTGTCGAAGGAGGCGTTTCGGGGTCATGACCACCAGCGGCAGCGGGTCGGTCCGGAGGAGCGCCGCCTGCCGGCGGAGCAGGTGGAAGTACTGCGCCGCGGTCGTACAGTTCGCGATCCGAAGATTGATCTCCGCGGCCAGTTCGAGGAACCGTTCCAACCGCCCGCTGGTGTGATCCGGACCCTGCCCCTCGGCGCCGTGCGGCAGCAGCAGCACGAGCGATGGCGTCTGACCCCACTTCGATCTCGCCGACGCGATGAACTCGTCGACCACGACCTGCGCCCCATTGATGAAGTCGCCGTACTGGGCCTCCCAGATCACGAGCCGCCCCGGCGCCGCGACACTGTACCCGTATTCGAACCCCAGCGCCGCGTTCTCCGTGACGGGGGTGTTGCACACCTCGAACGCCGCGCGGGCCTGCGGCAGTGCTTGCAGCGGCACGTACGTGCTGCCAGTTTCAACGTCGTGCAGCACCGCGTGGCGCTGGCTGAAGGTGCCCCGCGCGACGTCCTGCCCGGTCAGGCGAAGGCTCACGCCGTCGGCCAGGATCGTCGCGAAGGCGAGCTGCTCGGCGGTCGCCCAGTCCACCGAGATCGGTGCGGTCCCCTCGACCGCCATGCGCCGGCGAGCGATCGCCTGGGTGAGCTTGGGGTGGACGTGAAAGCCCGGAGGAATCTCCGCGAGCGCTCGGTACAACGCGCGCAGATCGGGCTCCGGCACGGCCGTCTGCACCCGCCGCGCGGCGCCCGCCGGGGCGGGCGGAGGGGGAGCATCTCGAAAGGCCGCAGGATCCAACCCCGCGAGCACTACCTGGAGGGCCGCAGTATGCTCGCGGAGTATAGCGTCCGCCTTCGCCGGCTCGATCAGGCCCCGCGCGACCAGCGTCGTGGCCCACAATGCCCGCACGGTGGGGTGACGGCGGATCGCCTCGTACATCTGCGGCTGCGTGAACGTCGGTTCGTCGCCCTCGTTGTGACCGTAGCGGCGATACCCTACGAGGTCGATCAGGGCGTCCTTGTGAAACCGCTGCCGGTAGGCGGCCGCCAGCCGGATCGCCGCCACGCATTCCTCCGGGTCGTCGGCGTTCACGTGGACGACGGGGATCCCGAATCCTTTGGCCAGGTCGCTCGCGTGCGGAGCGCCGTGGGTCTCCTCAGGAAGCGCGGTGTAGCCCAGTTGGTAGTTAACGATGATGTGGAGCGTCCCGCCCACCTCGTAGCCGCGGAGCCGAGACAGGTTCAGGCTCTCCGCGACGACCCCCTGGCCGTGGAACGACGCGTCGCCGTGGATCAGTACGGCCAGCACGGTGCCGAATTCCCACCGCGGAGCCCCCTGCTGGTCGGTGCGCGCTGCGGCCGCGCGCGTCATCCCCAGCACGACCGGGTCCACCGCCTCAAGGTGGCTCGGGTTCGGCGCGAGCGTGACCGTCACGCGGTCGGGCCCGGACATCCCCGGATCGGTCCGGGCACCCTTGTGATACGTGACGTCGCCCGTCCACCCAACGTCGTCACGCGCTGGCCGCGCGTCCAACGGCTCCTTGAACTCCGCCAGGATCGCCGCATACGGCTTCCCCACGATGTGCGCCATGACGTTGAGGCGCCCGCGGTGCGCCATGCCGAGCTGGATCGTGCGGATGTCGTCCGACGCCGCGAGCCGGATGAGCTCGTCGAGCATGGGGACCAGCATGTCCGCCCCCTCGATCGAGAAGCGCGTCTTCCCGGGGAACGTACGGTGCAGGAACTGTTCGAACGCCTCCACCTGGGTCAGGCGCGTCAACAGGGCGGCGCCGGTGTCCGCGTCCGTCGGCACGCGAAACCGGCCGCTCTCGATCGCGTCCCGGAGCCACGTCCGCTCCTCGCGGGGGGCCATGTGTTCGATCTCGTAGCCGACCGTGGACGCGTACACCTCGCGCAACCGCTCGACCGCATCCCAGGCCGTCGCGGCGTCCCTGGCGGCGAGGCCTCCGACGATACCCGCCGGCAGCGCGCGGAGCACGTCTTCCGCGACAGCGTAGGCCGCAGCGTCGAGATACGCATCGGTCGGCGCCTCGCGCGCGAGCGGGTTGGTACGCGCCTCAAGGTAGCCCCGCGCGCGGATCGCATGGGCGAGCCGAACCGCCCCCGCGATCGCGCGTCCGTCCCACTCGGCGGCTGCGCGTGGCGCGTGCTCGAGCGCGCGGTCGAGCACGACGGCGCCGCCGTCCCCGCCAAGCTGCCATCGTTCGAACTGCGCCCGCGTCGCAGGATCCACCGAGCGCGGATCGTCCCGGTACCGCGCGTAGAGCTCCGCGATGTACCCGAGGTTCAGCACCGCAAACTCGTCGGCCGCCGCCATCGTCAAAACCTCGCTGCGCTGGAGCCGTTCTTGATCTCGTGTCAGAGTCCGCCTAGCCTACGTGCTCATTGCGCGCTCCGCGTCCTTGCCGCCACCCGCCCCTTCACGATCCGCAGCGCCGTTCCCTTGTGAATCGCGACGTGTGCGGTCTTGTCGCTCTGGATGAGATACTGCCGCTCGGCCGGCGAGGCGTGATGCACGTAGCCCTTGAACATAGTGTTGGCCGTGACGCGCTTGATGATCCTACCGCGCACCCGGCCAGCCTCGGAGTTCCACTCCACATTGGCCCGGCCAGGAGGACTCACCGGTAACGCGCCCAACCTTTCTCAGGTGGAGCAAGATCACTATACTCCAGTCCGATCCGTCGGCCCGTGCCCCGCGAACCAGCAGTCTATGGCCCAAGCGTGCTCGACTGGGGGAGGGTCAGCAAGCGGCTGCGTTCTCCACGGAGGACGTCATCAGTAACCAACTCCGCCTGTCAGTTTGTCTGGGCATCCACGTAGGAACGATCAAGTGCGGGAACGGACGTGCACCCGAGAAGCTTGAGGGTCCGCTCCAGGTCGGTCCGCAATATCTCAAGTGCCCGTGCGACACCGGCCTCGCCTGCGGTGGCGAGGCCATACGCGTAGGCGCGCCCCACCAGAACGGCCCGGGCACCCAGACAGATTGCCTTGATGATGTCGCCGCCGCGACGGATGCCTCCGTCCATTAGCACCTCGGCTCGGCCGCTCACGGCTGTTGCCACTTCCGGCAGCGCGTGCAAAGAGGCAGGTACGCAGTCGAGCTGGCGGCCGCCGTGATTCGATACAACCACGGCCACAGCTCCTTCATCGATGGCTCGGCGGGCGTCGTCACCTGTAAGGACCCCTTTGATGACAATCGGGCCGGGCCAAAGTCCGCGGATCCATCGAAGGTCTTCCCAAGTGACCATAGTCTGCGCGAGAGCGGCACCGACATCGATGACCGGCATCGGCCCTGCGCCCAGGATCACAATGTTAGGCGGCTCAGGAACGCCGCCGTCGACCAGGAAGCGAGTGAGCCATGCCGGACGCGCGAGCACCTGCGGCAGAAACGGGAGCTTGGCCACCAAATTATCACTCAGCAGCTCCTTCGTACCGTTGCGGACGTCCCGCTCGCGCATTCCCGCCACGGGAACGTCGATGGTGACGACCAAGGCTGAGAACCCCGCGACCCGAGCTCGTTCGATCGCAGCCTCAGCGGCTTCACGACCCCCCGTCAAATAGAGCTGATACCACACGGGCCCGGAGGACGCCGCCTTGACGTCCTCCAGCCGGTGTCCAGAAATCGTGGAGAGAATATACACTGTACCTGCCGCCCCGGCTGCCCGAGCGGCAACCACTTCGCCCGGGATGCATAAGGCGACTGTAGCCGACGGGAGCGAGCAGCACGGGAAAACAAAGGTCGAAGCTAAGCACACGGGCGCGCAAGTCGCAATCGGGTACCGCGACTGCATGACGCGGCCGAAACGTAACGGCGTGAAATGCCCGGCGGTTTTCTTGCAACGTGACCTCGCCTTCCGCGCCGCCGTCGAGGTAATCGAAGACCACCTTCGGCAAACGACGCCGGACCAAGGACCGCAGGTCCTCGATGTTCACGACGCGGGGAGGTGTGACAGCCGCGACGCCTGAGTCATCCGCAATCCTCCAACCTCCAAATCTCAGTTAACTGATTTAACTGAGTAACCTGATACGCTTCGAGGCTCCACCCCTCACCCCGCGAAGTGCGCTACTGCGTTCCGAACGCCGGCATCACCTCAGTGCCGAGGTGCGATGTGCCGGTTGCCTGAAACCCCTTAATCTGCTCCACAATCTCAGAAGGGGTACCGAGCAGGTCGCCCGCTCGATATCTCGCCAGGACATCCGTGGGAAACTTCCGCACCAAACTGCCGAGACGGCGGCGAGTAGACGTGGGGACTGCTGTATCAGTCGACAACGTGGCAAGTGCTTTGTCGAAGCGCCCAGGTGACGCAAAGTAGAAAGTGAAGGGGAAGATTTCCGTTGCCTGCAATGTGAAGAACCCTCGCTGAATCACCTTCCGAATGGCAAGATCAGCTGCGTGGTATTGTGCCAACGGATTGAAAGGCCGGAGATACCCGACGTGAAGCCTTCGATCCCCCTCGATGCTGTACACGTGGGGAAACCCAGCGTAGGGCCTACCAGGCAACGACCGCCGGACAGGTCGCAAATCGACGAGAACGCCTCGCGGGACAAGTGCTTTGTGGAACAGTTCCAGGGCCGTATAGTATCCTTCTTGAGCGTAAAGCTCATTGGGAGAGTTGCCAGGGAGTTCGGGGTGAACCCGCGAACGCCGCGGTATGGGAAGACAAGAACACTTGAGAGGGGTTCCAGGACAACCTCCTCTTACTTTCTAGGCTGGGGTGTCAGGATGCGAAATGCGTCATTGTGTTCAATCAGCGAGGTTGAGTGTTCTGCAAACGGATTGAGAAGTTCCTCGCCAAACATGGTTTGGCTGGCGTGATGTGTTTGCAATTGGACGGGCATGATGTTCTGTTGATTCCGATGCAGTCGAATTCCTGCGATTCCCGAGGGATCGCTCCTCACATCAAACGAGATTAGGATCACGTTTTTGCGGCCCGCTCGGCGCCGTCGCCGAACACCAGGTCCCGGGCCTCCGGGTCTCCGACGCCGGAGGGCCGTTCGCCGGGTACCTTCCCGTGCTCCCACAGGTACCTCTTCACGGCGGCTTTGAGCGTTCCGAGCGCGAGCGTGGCGCACCTGGGCCGGGTCGCCACGACCTCCCGGCCCAGGACGTCGATCATGGCGTTGTAGTCCAGGGCGAGCACCTGTGGAATGGTTAGCCGGCCCTCGTGCACCATCTCCATGACCATCGAGGCGCCGGCCTGACTGATAGTGCAGCCTTCGCCTTCGAACGTCACATCCGCGATGCGCTCGTGATCAGGATCGCCCTTGAGGTAAATCGTGACCACATCGCCGCAGCCTGGGTTCCCGCCCGGCATGGCCACGTCGGAGTCCGGAAGCGCTCCGCGGTGGCGCGGGGATTGGTAGTGGTCGAGCAGGAGCTCGATCTGCTCCTGCCTGTCTCGCTGGGACACTCAGGGGTCCCGCCTTACTTCTCGATGGGCGCGCGGACCACGTTCCCCCACTCGGTCCAGGAGCCGTCGTAGTTGCGGACACGTTCGTAGCCGAGCAGGTACGTCAGCGCAAACCATGTGTGGCTGCTGCGCTCGCCGATCCGGCAGTACGCGATGACCTCGTCCTTCGGGCGGAGACCCGCCTCGCTCTCGTAGATCGCCCGCAGTTCAGCCGCGGTCTTGAAGGTGCCGTCCTCGTTAGCGGCGCGCGCCCACGGCACGTTCTTCGCCCCCGGCACGTGGCCTCCGCGCAGCGCCCCCTCCTGAGGGTAGTCCGGCATGTGGAGCAACTCGCCGCGGTACTCCTGCGGCGACCGGACGTCAATCAGCAGCTTCTTGGCTTTGATATGGCTGAGCACGTCCTCTCGAAACGCGCGGATCGGTGGATCCTGCCGCTCGGGCGCCTTGTACTGAGTCTTCGGGTACGAGGGGGTCTCCTTGACGAGTGGCCGCCGCTCCGCCTCCCACTTCTTTCGGCCGCCGTCCACTACCCGGCAGTCCGGGTGTTTGAATAGTCTGAACACCCAGAGGGCGTAGCACGCCCACCAGTTGTTCTTGTCCCCGTAGAAGACCACCGTCGTGTCGTTGGCGATGCCAAGACTCGTCATGAGGCCGGCGAACGCGGCCGAATCCAGGTAGTCGCGCATGAGCGGGTCCTGGAGATCCGTGTGCCAGTCGATCTTCAGCGCGCCTGGGATGTGCCCGAGGTCGTAGAGTAGGATGTCCTCGTTGGATTCCAGGATCCGGATCTTGGGGTCGTTTAGATGTTCCGCCACCCAGTCGGTGGTGACCAGCATCTCGGGATACGCGTACCCCTTCTCGAGGATCTTCGGGCTCGGTGTGACCTGTGGCATGGCATCCTCCCCACGCGTGATGGCGCGTTACATTCCTCGATCATACGAAGTGGAGGTTGAAGATTTTCTCGTCGGCGTACAGGTCAGCCACGAAGACTGCGGTCGTGGCGCCGCCGATGACGTCGCTGTCTTGGTACAGCTTGTAGACCTCCCCCGGGCTGTAGGCCTTTTCATCGGGAGGGCTTGTCCTCCGCAGTAAGGATTTAGAACGGAGCAGCTTCGACCGCCTTGATCTCCGGGACCTGCTCCTTGAGCATCCGCTCGACGCCGGCCTGGAGGGTCATCATCGAGTGCATGCAACCGACGCACGACCCCGCGAGCCGGATCTGCACGATGCCGTCCACGATGTCCACGAGCTCCAGATCCCCGCCGTCCTGCTGCACGTACGGGCGGATCTGCTCGAGTACCGTCTCGACGCGGGCGTGAAGGCCGGATGCCTCAGTTGCCACTTGCCCGGTGTGCTGTTCCATACGCGCTTCCTCCCCTTCTCTTCGGCGGGTGAGCTAGGCGTTATCCTCTTCGCCGCAGGGCTCGGCGTGCCCGGCATCCTCCACGGTCTTAAAGGAGTGTCCGCACCCGCAGGTAGAGACCGCGTTGGGATTGCGGATCGCAAACCCAGTGGCGGTGGCCGAACTCACGTAGTCGATCTCCGCCCCGCCCAGCAGCCGCGCACTCATCTTGTCAACGAGAAGCCGCACCCCGCCCCGCTCGACGACCTCGTCGTCTGCTTCGCGAGAGTCGAACGTCATCCTGTAGGAATACCCATCGCATCCGCCCGGCTGGATGAAGACCCGGAAGCAGAGGTTGGGGTCGTCCTGCTCCGCGAGCATCTCCTTCAGCTTGGCGACCGCGCTATCGGTGACGTTGATCGTCGGACGCCCTACCTCTACGGACACTGGCCATCACCTCGTCTCGGCCCTCCGGCGATCCCTCGGTCGGTGTGCGTGGGCGGCCGTTAGCCGACCGACCCCTCCATCTCAAGTTGGATCAGCCGGTTCAGCTCCACGCTGTACTCCATCGGCAGCTCCCGGGAGATCGGCTCGATAAACCCGCGGACGATCATGCTCATGGCCTCGTCTTGGTTGATCCCGCGGCTCATCAGGTAGAACAGCTGCTCGTCGGAGACCTTGGAGACCGTCGCCTCGTGGGTAACCTCGACGTCGTCCTCGTCGATCTCCATCGTCGGGTACGTGTCCGACCGGGAGTGCTCGTCCAGGATGAGCGCGTCGCACCGGACCGCGCACTTGCTGCCCTTGGCGCCGGGGTAGATCTTGACCAAGCCTCGGTAGCCGGCCCGGCCTCCGGACTTGCTGATCGACTTGCTCACGATGGACGACTGGGTGTGCGGCGCCGCGTGGATCACCTTACCGCCCGGATCCTGGTGCTGCCCTTCGCCGGCGAAGGCGATCGAGAGGATCTCGGCCTTGGCCCCCGGCTCCAGCATATAGACGCTCGGGTACTTCATCGTCAGCTTGCTGCCGAGGTTCCCGTCCACCCACTCCATCGTGGCGTCGCGATAGGCCACCGCCCGCTTGGTGACAAGGTTGTAGACGTTCTTGGACCAGTTCTGGATCGTCGTGTACCGGACCCGGGCGCCCTCTTTGACGATGATCTCGACGACGGCGCTGTGCAGCGAGTCGCTCGAGTAGATCGGGGCGGTACACCCTTCTACGTAGTGGACGTAGGAACCCCGCTCAGCGATGATCAGGGTCCGCTCGAACTGGCCCATGTTTTCGGCGTTGATCCGGAAGTACGCTTGCAGCGGAATGTCCATGTGCACGCCCTCCGGAACGTAGACGAACGACCCGCCGCTCCACACAGCACTGTTGAGGGCCGCGAACTTGTTGTCCTCAGGCGGGATGACCGTCCCGAAGTACTCCTTGACGATGTCCGGATGTTCTCGCAACGCGGAGTCCATGTCCAGGAAGACCACGCCCTGCTTCGTCCACTCCTCGCGCAGGCTGTGATAAACGACCTCACTCTCGTACTGGGCGCCCACGCCGGCCAGGTACTTCTTTTCCGCCTCGGGGATCCCCAGCCGGTCGAAGGTCCGCTTGATGTTCTCGGGAACGTCCTCCCAGGTCTTGCCTTGATTCTCCATGGGCCTGACGTAGTAGTAGATATCGTTGAAATCGATCTCGCCCACGTTGCCGCCCCAGGTCGGGAGCGGCTTCTTCTCCCACACCCCGAGCGAGTGGAGCCGCAAGGCCCGCATCCAGTTGGGCTCGCTCTTCATGTGCGAGATCATCTCCACGATCTCGCGGTCCAGGCCCTTCCGGGACTTGAACGCGTATGCATCCTCCGAATCGTGGAACCCGTACTGGTACTGGTCGAGATCGATCCCGAGCGGGTTCGTCACTGCCATGATGCGTACGCCTCCTCGCTAATGCCTGACCCAGAACACCTTGCCAGCGTTGCGGACCTCGCCCTTCTGGGCGACCTGCTCGTACTGCGCGCGGATCCCCGTCGTAGCCGATCTGGTCGAGCTCCTTGGTCAGCATGGCGTTGCCGGAGGTCACGATCCGGCCGTCAAACCTCCGCAGCCATCCACCCCTCCACCCCCACACCACCGCCCCAACACCAGCAACCAGGGGGATGCGTCAATCAATTCTTGAGTAGTTTACTCAACTATAATTTAACCGTTGAGGCCATCGAATGTCAACCCAGCCGCTGCCAGACGGGCGTTGGCGTCACATAGCGTCACAGACATGAAAAATGCAATGCGGGAGGCCCTGAATCCCTCGGCCCTGAGGCATATCGGACTCGAATCGGGCAACCTGCGGGTGCGAGCGAGGCTGCCATGGTTCCACAGAACCAGCGTGTCGGCTGGCTGCCTGTGGCCAGCAATAAGAGCCGGAAATCGACTGCGGGAGCGGGTCGAAGCGATCTGGTGGCTGTGGCTCAATTGCGCGACGACCTGCCGCGAGCATCTGATGCTCGAAGGTGTTCAGAAACGCATTGCTGAGCAGCGGCGAAAGCACACCCCCTTTCGGGGTTCCCGCTACCAGGGTACGCTTCTTGCCCTCCTCCATCACTCCGGCCTGGAGAAACGCCTGCACTAGCCGGAGAATCCGCCCATCCGCCACCACCTCGGCAACTGCGGCCAGCAGCCGGTCATGGGACGCGGTGTCGAAAAACCGTTCAATATCGATTTCGACAATCCACTCGTCCCCGTGCTGCAGGCTTGCCATCACATCGCCAATGGCCTGATGCGCTGACCGTCCTGGACGAAACCCGTAACTGGTCTCCGCAAACCGCGGCTCAAAGTGCGGTTCCAGCCGCAGACGCATCGCCTGCGCCGCTACGCGATCGCGTACAGCAGGGATCGCGAGGCCGCGACGACGTCCATCGGGTTGAGAATGTAGACGCGACGCCCTGGCTGGAGCACATAGGCATCGTCCTTGAGGGCCGCCTGGAGCTGTCGGCGCAGGAACTCCCCGAGCTCCTCCCACGAACGTGATGGTAACCGTTCGGGGGGTCCTCGGGCGTCTCACCCGAGAATTGGGCATCGATCTTGGTACCGCCAACACCCTCGTTTACCTGGGTGGAGAGGGTATCGTCGTGCAAGAACCGTCCGTCATCGCCCACCGGACCGATCGCAAGGGCGTCCTGGCGGTCGGCGACGAGGCGAAACGCATGATTGGCCGGACGCCGGCTGAGATCGTGGCGACGCGGCCGCTCCGGCATGGGGTCATCGCCGATTTTGACATCACCGCCTCGATGCTTTCCTACTTCATCCGGCGCGGGCTCACGGGACGGCCATCCCGACGGCCTCGGGTCATCGTCGGGATCCCCTATGGGGTCACGGAGGTTGAGAAGCGCGCCGTGCTCGACGCGACGTTCCAAGCGGGCGCCCGCGAAGCGTACCTCATCGAGCAACCGCTGGCGGCCACGATCGGTGCCGGGCTTCCCGTGTCGGAGCCGGTGGGAAGCATGGTGGTGGACATTGGGGGCGGGACGACCGAGGTCGCCGTGATCGCCCTCGGCGGGATCGTCACCGGTTGCAGCATCCGCGTGGCGGGCGACGAGCTGGACGAGGCCATCATCCAGTATGTCCGCCGGGCGTACAACCTTCTGATCGGCGAGCGTACCGCCGAGGAGATCAAGATCGCGATCGGGTCCGCCTATCCCACGCACGAGGAGCAGACGTTCAAGGCAGGCGGCCGCGATCTCGTCTCGGGGTTGCCGCGCACGCTCCTGCTGACGAGCGGGGAGATCCGCGAGGCGATCACCCAACCGGTGCAAACGATCCTCGAGACCGTCCGCACGACCTTGGAGCGGACGCCGCCCGAGCTCGCCGCGGACATCATCGGGCGGGGCGTGCTGCTGACGGGGGGCGGGTCGTTGCTCCGCGATCTCGCCACCCTGCTCGCCGATCACCTCGAGGTTCCCGTCCGGCCCACCGACGACCCGCTCTGCGACGTCGTCACCGGGACCGGTCGGGCGCTTGAGCAAATGGAGACGCTGCGAAGGGTGCTCCTGACCGGCAAGCAGCGCTAACCCGAGCAGAGTCCCGGGGGATCAGCAGACGCGGAATCGATCGCTTCGTGGGATCGGTTGCACCGCGACGCTCAAGCAGCGAATAAGATTGCGCTGGTCGAAGAAATAACGATAATCGCGTAACTAGCCGAGGATAGTACTTGTAGGGTGCAGGTTCGTTAGACGACGTGATTGGTTCCTCCCCCCTTGCGATCACGTGCCTAATGGGCTGCACCCTTTTTGCACGTACAAGGAGGAAGTATGCCCATTCAAGGGACTCGGCACTCGGACTCCGCTATCCCGCTTCAATGCAAATGGGTGAAGTTGCCGAACGCGAGCATCGTGCGGGTCCGCGGTGAAGTCGATTTGGCCAATGTCCATCTGTTCCAGGACTCGCTAGATCATGCCGGGCGCTACGGTGCGCCAACAATCATTGACCTGACTAACGTAGCGTACATGGACAGTACCGGCATGAACGTCCTCATGCAGTTTCAAGAGAAATCCGATAGGGTTCAGAAAGGCCGAGTGGCCGTCGTCTTCGGTTCCACAGTAGTGCTTCGCGTTTTCTCGACTCTATCGCTTCAAGACCGGATTCAAGTCTTCCCCGACGTGGAGACAGCAGTATCGGCGCTCGTGGACCAGACTCCCTAACGTTTGGGCCGCTGGCCGATTGGGAACATCCTCGTGGGGTGCGTACCGCAGGCGAGGGTCTTCGATGAGAGACCTGATATACTAATCGCTTGCGGAACACGCACCCACTCAAGTCTATAATCACCCTCTACGGCTCGCCGGAATCCACGTCAAGTATCCACGGGACGCGTCGGCCCCACTGGCAAGCGCCGCGGGGATTCCCCTCACTGTGCGTGCGGTAACCCGATAGGGCCACGCCTCACTTCCGTAGATCCGGCCCAGACCTCTTGCGCGCGCGCTTCATTCCATACAGGCGTGCATCGGCGGTCGAAAGCAGTGCCTCGGCACTGGGCCCGTCCAAGGGGCTCGATGCGGCTCCCCACGACACCCCGAGCGAACGAAGCGTGTCAACCGGATCGACAGTGACCACGATCGGAGCGAGGCGCTGGAGCACGGCAGGCCCCCTCGGTCCAGTCTCGGGGAACAGCATCGCGAACTCATCGCCTCCAAATCGCGCCAACACATCCGAGGCACGCAGGCGCTGGCGTAAGGTCCGCGCCACCTGCATGAGTGCGGAGTCTCCAGCCGCGTGACCATAGACATCATTGATCGATTTGAACCCATCCAGGTCGAGCAAGGCTACGGTCAGCGGGGCGGCTGTTCTGCGAGAGCGCGAGATCTCCCGCTCCAGCTCAGAGAGAAAGCGGCGTCGGTTCGGCAATCCCGTGAGCGGATCGGTATCTGCTAACTTTTGAAGGCGATCTTGCAGCCGGGCAATGGCGAGAACACCAGCCAGATACTGCCCGACAACGTCGAGGAGCGCTCGATCGTTTGGCGTAAAGGCGTCGACAGTGCTCCCGTGGGCGGCGAGGGATCCAACCGCTTCTCCATCGGCGATCAAAGGGACATGCATTGACGAACGGATATCCTCGCAACACTGGAAATGGCGTCCGTCGCGATGGGTATCGGGAATATACAGGGCACGTCTCGCCATCAGGGCCATCCAGTTGAACCCCTGAGGGCGCGGAAGGGACAAGCCGCGGGACACGCTGGCGAGTCCTGCCCCCGCCACGATCGTCAGGATCTCTGGGTGGTCCGCGTCGAGCAGCGCGATCGTGCACGAGTCGAATCCAGCATTCTCGCGCAGGGCTTTCAGCGTCCAGTCCACGACTTGCGTGATATCGAAAGCGGCGGTGAGCCCCTGAGTCAGCGTCGCCAACATGCTGAGCGCGTCGGTAGCCCCGCGCCGGTGGGTTGGTGGGATCACGGCCCACTCCTTCTCCCGCAATACTGGCATGGTAGAACCGAGGGGAATGGCCAGTGGGAGCCAGTGGTGCCGGTCTATCGGATCAACGCGAAGGACTATCCTCACAATGCCGCAGAGCTGACCGCATCACAAGGTCTGCGAGCGACTCTTTCGATTAGATATGAAACCGCGAGGACCATGATCGCACGCGGAGGTGTTGCTCTATGATATCGCGCGTGGGTGCGGACAAACGTACGAGGGCGCGCACGTCTCGACGGCCCCCAACATACCGGCCTCTTGAAATGGCGAGAGCGTCGCCTTCGTGATGGCAGACGTGTTCAATCTCGCTTTTCCGTCGTGGTTCGCAAGGGCAGCATCATTGCACAGCTCCGGCGGGGCCCTCAACACGGCCCGGCGCTACAACTGGGCTGGGTGGATACGGCGTTCGCGCGGGCGTGGGAGGAGGGCCGCGCCAAGACGCTGGAGCAGGCCTTCGAATACGCGCTATAGAGAATTGACTTGATTACCCCACATAGCAGGCACAATAGAATGAGCGGATGAGGCGGGGGCGGCGTTGGAGAGATTGCAGGTGGGCCCGGACCCGTGGGCGGAGTTCCTCAAACGATCCCGAGGTGCTGTCGGTGGCCCCACTCCCCTTCAAATGGCTCCACACGCTTTCGTCGAGGTTCAGTCCGGGAGCGTACGAAGGCAAGTACTCAAGCCGGAGACGTCGCCGGTGGGTGCGGACGAACTGACGCGTCTGGCGGGAGCGGTGATAGGGGCTGCGATCCACGATCAACACCAGCCTGAAAAAGCGCGGTTTTCGGGTGCGACTTGTCTGTGTAACTCATTGGAATGTGGCAATTCAGACCCGCACAAACATGCACCCCGAGGCCGTCCACATCTGCGAATACATCGCAGCGGTTCGCCCACAAATCATGGTCCCCGAGGGGAAGCTCGACCTCCTCCTCGCGAGCCCGACGTGCACGTATCATTCCAGAGCTCGCGGAGGAAAACCAACAAGCGACCAGCAACGCTCAGATCCGTGGTACGTGGTAACTTGGCTGACGGACCTCCGAGTTCGCTGCCTCATCGTGGAAAACGTAGGGGAGTTTATTGACAGGGGGTCCGGTCGACGTCCGTACCGGTCGTCCGCTCAAGTCTCGCCGCGGTGAGTATTTTCAACAATGGGTAGAGACGATCAAAGGACTCGGTGTGGGATCCCACGATATCTTGCACTTGAGAGCTCAGAAAAATAAGGGGATTATCTGCCCTCTGGACACCCATTTGTCATCGAAATGGCCCACGATAGTGCTGCGTTTCCGCTTGCGTGGGTCTGCGTCGTCGTCCTCCGCCGCTGCTTACCGACGCGAAGATCGCGGTCCTCTATTTAATGCGGCAGGGCGCGGCGCCAGCCCCAGTGCTACATACCAGGCGATCTGTTTGGGCAACTACCTTGTCATTCCCCGATGTCTGCGTTCTCGTCCTCGTCTATGAGCTTCGAAGGAAGTCGATCATGGCAGCGCTGACCTCCGGCGCACGTTCTTGTTGGGTCCAGTGACCGCAGCCCGGCAGCATAATCGTTGGCCGGAGCTTGGGAACGAGTATCGACTGCTTGGCAATGAACTGTTGAAACGCGGCGACAATGACGTCGCGGTCGCCCGCCATCTAGAGCGCCGGAACGGTCACCGCCGCTCCGGCAAAGGGAGCCAACATCTCCCAGCTGCGATCGACATTGCGGTACCAGGCGAGGGGACCGCGGAATCCGCTCCGCGTGAATTCCGCGACGTAAACATCGATGTCGGACTCCGTGATCCAAGCCGGCAAGCGCGCTGGATCGGTTAAGGAAGGACCCTTCCGGGGCACCATCCCGCCAGCAAACCCTCCGCCCGCAGACGGCGGCCTGTCGCCCGAAAGCGAGTAGAACTGGGAACGGAACGTGCGGCGCATGTCGCGCCCGAGCGCCGCCTCAGCTTCGGGGGTCTGGAAGAAGAGCTGGTAGAACACCGCATTCTCGTTCCGCGGCATGAGCGTGGTCGGCGGCACCGAGCCGCCAAACCCGCGCGGTCGGAACGGCACGCTAAGCGCGATCACTGCACGGAAACGGTCGGGGCGCAGAAGCGCCGCTTGCCACGCTATCGTGGCGCCGACGTCGTGGCCGGCGATCACCGCCTCCTGGGCACCCAACGCGTCGACGACACCCACGATGTCGCCGATGTCATGGAGAATCGTATACCTCTCCACCTCCTTCGGGCGGTCGCTTCGCCCATAGCCACGCAAGTCGGGGGCTACCGCACGGAACCCAGCCTTCGCCAACGCCCGGAGCTGATGCCGCCAGGAATACCAACATTCGGGAAAGCCGTGGCACAAGATGATGAGCGGACCTTCACCCTGCTCGGCTACGTGCAAGCGGATGCCGTTCGTCTCGATCATGCGATGCGTCACCTCGGGCATCGCCGAATCCACCCAAGATGTCGGCTCTGGGCCGGACCGGCTGCGCTCAGCGGCACCCGCCTTACGCGGCACCGCGAAAACAGCGCCGACGGTAAGCGCGAGCCCCGCGTAGAGCATGTGGCGTCGGGAAAGCGTCGTGTCGCGCATTGCGTCACTCCTTGGATAAGTCGTTTGAGGTGGCTGTTCCTACCACCATGTTCCGCAGACGCCGCAGGCGAGCAAGGGGCAGACCATTATTGCTGCTGCGGCCCACCGCCAATCAGGCTACCCAGGGGGAGGAGCGGACCAACGGGAATGTATTCGTGGTCCATCAGGTTCTCTTTCGCCAATGGCAGCGGCTCCATCACGGCGCGGGCTTCGTCCACGGTCTTGGCGTCGATGAGAAAAATCACTCCTTTGCCGTCGCCCCTCGAATACCACTGCCGAATCTTCCCGTCGAGATAGAGTTTCACTGTTGCCCGGATCTCAGCTGGCATGATGGTCATGATCTGTTGAAGTGTGACCCGTGGTTTGACCGTCAATATGACCAACACCTCCGTCGTCTTGGGATTCATCTCATCTCCTCCTCCGAAAATGGTTTTGAAGCGGTCACGGTCGCCGTCGTGGTTAGGCCGCTTCAACAGTGACCTTGTAGCCGAGTCGTTCCAGACGTTTGACCGCACTCCGGACCACCGCATCCTTTTTGTGCTCGTCGTAGTAATTGGCGCCCAGCTCTTCGTAGGCGACGCCATCCCGTAAGACATAATAGGCGATTTCCAGAATCCGACGGCCGACCGCGATGGCGGCTCGCTTTTTCCCTCGGCGGGCGGCAATGCGGCGGTAGACGGCACCGAGGTAAGTGTTTTTGGTTCGCCCCGCCGCCTGGCCGGCTTCCGTCAGCGTGCGGCGGAGCGTGGGGCTTCCTTTACGGGTGCGCGCGCCGCGCCGTTTCCCCGCGCTCTCGTTACTCCCGGGACACATCCCACCCCAGGACGTGAGATGCGCGGCGCTCGGAAAGCGCGTCATGTCAGGGCCGACCTCGGCCAGCATCACTTCGGCCACCCGTTCACTGACCCCGGGAATCGTGTCCAGCTGGGTCATCTGGACGGCAAAAGGGGCCAGCCGGGTCGTCACCTCGCCTTCCACGGCCTCGATTTGTTGGTCCAAGTAGCGCACGTGGTCCAGTTGCAGTCGCAGCATCAGGTGCTGATGCGGTGTCAGCCGCCCCCGCAGGGCGTCCGCCACGTCCTCGCGCGTGGCCCGGACCCGGACGTCCGCCAGCGTCGCGATGTCTTCCGGACTCCGCTGGCCTGCCGCCAGCGCCTCCAACATCGCGCGGCCACTCTTGCCCAAGATGTCGCTGACGACCGATCCGAGTTTGATGTTCCCGCCTTCGAGCACTTTTGGGATGCGGTTGGCTTCGGCCGTCCGTTCGCTCACCAAGGAGATGCGGTACCGGACCAGCTCCCGAAGCTCCCGCTGCGGCCGCGACGGAATCAGGCTGGCCCGCAACAGCCCATGGCGCATCAGATCGCAAATCCATTCGGCGTCTTGCACATCGGTCTTCCGCCCGGGGACGGCTTTCATATGCGCCGCATTCACGACGTACACCGTCATGCCCGTCGTCTCCAGCAGGTTATAGAGCGGCTTCCCGTAGACGCCGGTGCTCTCCATCGCCACATGCGTAATCTGCAACGCCTCCACCCACTCCAGCAGCGTCAGCAGTTCCCGTGTCGTCGTCCCAAAGGTCCGGGCCTCGCTCCGCCCCGGGACCACTACATGCACCACCACGGTCTTGGTGGGTAGAGGGCGGCCTTGAGGTACACCCCTTGAACCGCCCTCCCCTCGCAGAACCCGGCGTGCCCGATTAAGGCACCGGGCTCCCCAAGAGTCTCGCAGGTACGCCACGTCACACCGTCGGATGCAGGGTGCGAGGCACGGGCGGGAGAACGAACCACGAACTGCGACAGAGGATGTCCCAGCGTAGACGCCGCCGTTGCCCTTGCCGGCGCAGCGTTCGTATCCACTGAAGTTCGACCTCGTGCCGCACCCAGTTCAGCTTTGCCTGGCTGTGTGCAAGGCTGAAGTACCGGTAGAGCCCCTGCAACATCATGGCCAGGTGCTTCTGTTGGTCCGGACGCTTCCAGTGGATGTGCCCCATGAGCCAGGCCTGCGCGCGGTCCAGGAACCTTCGGCAGCTCTTCCGGGACGGAATTCGAATCACCGCAAACCGACCCTTGCGGTCCCTCCCGCAGACGTGTGTGAACCCGAGAAAATCAAATCGCCCAGGAATCTTCCCTAAGCGCTCTGTTGTCTCGCGCGCAAAGCGACCGAAGACAATCAGCCGTGTCTTCCCTTCAGCGAGCGTGAGATGGAACTTCTCCAGTCTCTCCACGAGGGCGACGTCGAAGCCCTCCGCCTCTTGCCGGTGCTGGAAACAGGCCACATAGTCGTCGGCGAAGCGGACCAAGCAGGCCTCACCACGGCACCGCCGCTTGAAGACCCGCTCGAACCACAGGTCGAGGGCGTAGTGAAGGTAGATGTTCGCGAGCACGGGGGAAATCGGACCCCCTTGCGCCACCCCCTCCTCTGTCCGCACGACCACGCCGTTGACCATTGCGCCTGCCCGCAGCCACTTCCCGATCAATCGCAAAAGGACCGGGTCACCGATGCGGAGTTGCAGCATCCTTTGTAGCCACTCGTGGTTGAGATGGTCAAAGAACCCGCGGATATCGGCCTCATAGACGTAGTTCACCCGCCCTCCGATGATGTGGTCCCGTAATGCACGGAGCGCGTGGTGCGGACTCCGTCCGGGACGGTACCCGTAGGAGACCTCCAGGAAGTCCGCCTCGTAGATCGCTTCCAGGATTCGTGCGACGGCTCGCTGCAGCAGCCGGTCTTCCGCTGTGGGAATTCCGAGCGTCCTGGTACCTTGCCCGCCCGGCTTCGAGATCTCCA
The DNA here is from genome assembly GCA_035295165.1 of bacterium. NCBI lineage: Bacteria > bacterium. The sequence goes on along the minus strand of DATGJN010000056.1, from coordinate 764 downwards.
CACGGCGGACGGGAGGAGCTTGATACCTCCCTGCTTTGAGCCGCGCTACCAGCTCGATCACCCGGTGGTTCAAGTCCTGTTCGAACTCTCGCGCCGTTTCCCCGTCGATGCCGCTGGCTCCACGGCGATTCATGAGCCCCCATGTCTCCACCAGAAACTCTGGCGTCAGATGGTGGGCCAGCGCCGTGAAGCACAGCTTCCGGTCGGCCCGAGCTTTCGCTGCGATCCGCTCCAGTTGTGTTGACATGGTCCCTCCGCCTCTGCGTGCGGCCCATGTATCCCCGAAGTCTGGGTGACTCCTGCCCGCCGCTTCCCCCCTGTGCACGGCTCTCCCGTGCTCCGAGTACTATCAGCGGGCCCGACTTCCCCGGCAGCATCCGACCCCCTCAGGTGCATCGCCGTTCGGGAGTCCGTACTCAGCACATGCTAAGACCGCCGGGGACCTCCCAGGTTCTCGATTGTCCCTTCTCCCGCCCTGCCGTGCCCTTAGACCCCGCCGAGGTCTCCGGTGGCCTCGCCATTATCGGCCGCCCACTGTTGCCTTCCAGGCACAAGACCCTGTCGGCCCTCGGTTGATGATTTCACGAGGCTCAATAGCTTCACTCGCGTTACGGCCGGACGGTCGCTCCTCCTACGCCTAACTGCCGGCGTTACCGCCGCCAGCCCAAGGATGGATTCCCGGTGGGTGGCTAACCCTTGCCGAGGCAGGAATTGCACCTGCTGGGAACACCGAGCTTCGCCCGCTATGTTCCGCCTTCACCTCC
>DATGJN010000055.1 GCA_035295165.1 bacterium | reverse complement strand
CGCCTCCGAGATCGTCGGGGCGGCCCCATCGGCCGGCCGGGATCCGCGCCAGGATCGCGGGGTTCCGCTCGGGGTCCACCTGGAGCGGCCGAGTCAGGTCGGTCGCAATGTAGCCTGGCGCGATCGCATTGACGTTGATCCCGTGGGGCGCCCATTCGTTCGCCAGCAGCTTGGTCAGTTGGCCCACGGCACCTTTGCTCGCCGTGTACGCCGCGATCAGGATGCCGCCCTCGAAGCTCATCATCGACGCGAGGTTGACGATCTTCCCGCGCCGACGCGGCAGCATCTGGCGGGCCGCGTCCTGGCACAGGCGGAACACCGCGTGCAAATTGACCTGGAGCACCTGGTGCCACTCGCCGGGCGTCACGTCCACCGCGGGCTTCCGTCCGCCGATCCCGGCGTTGTTCACGAGAATGTCCACGCGCCCGAAGGCGCGCGTCGCCTCTGGGATCACGTGATCCACTTGCGCGGGGTCGCCCAAGTCGGCGGCGATCGTGACGCACCGGCGCCCCATCTGCTCGACCTCCGCCGCCAGTTCGGTCGCCGCGTTGCGGCTCACGGCCACGATGTCCGCGCCGGCCCGCGCGAGCGCCGTGGCGAGCCCCCGGCCGATGCCGCGCCGCGCGCCGGTCACAACCGCGACGTCGCCGCTCAGATCGAACAGGCTGGTATCGCCGGGCATGTGCGTCGCCTCCCTCGCCGATCGCTGTCGCCCGGGATCGCGCACGCACGTGCCCGGCCGTTTCTCCGCGTCGGTTTCCGAGGACTTTTCGCACCTTCGCGCCGGTCCTCCCCCTCGTTGCGGCGCGCGCCGGCGGCGCGACACAGGCCCGAGTCCCGCCGGACACGCCGCAGCCGCGGCGAAGCTGTTGTCACGAGCGCCCGGGGAGCATAAGCTGATGAGGTGGTTCTGGCCGCGGTCATCAAACGCACAAGGGGAGCAGCATGCACCCCCTGATCTTCGTCTGGCTCATCGATGCGTTCTGGCTCGTTCTCGTCATCTACTTGACAGTGTCCGCGATAGGCGTCAAGCCGGAAACTCAAGGCCACCTGGTCCAGAGCGTTGGTCTCCTGTTCGCCATTGTTGCCGCGTTCGTGCTTCCGCGTTTTGCGATATTCCACTTCCTCAACTTCGCCCCTGTCGCCCCGGCGCTCGGTTGGATCGGCGTCGTGTTGTGCGCCGCAGGTATGATCGTTCTCGTCCGGGCGCGGCAGCATCTTGGGCGAAACTGGAGCCAGACGGTCTCCGTCAAGCGAGGACATGAACTCGTCACATCGGGTCCATACCGCTACGTACGGCATCCGATGTATGGTGGAGGCTTGGTCGCGTGCATCGGTTCGGCGATCGTCGGCGGCGGCGCGTGGGTCTTTCTCCTCGTCATCCTCGGGACGCTCTTTCTCTGGCGCATCACCGCAGAAGACAAGCTCATGACACAACAGTTTCCGAACGACTACCCCGACTATAGGCGGCGGACAAAGGCGCTGATTCCGTTCGTCTGGTAGTCAATCCACCGTCGATGTCGCGATGAGGTAAACGGACGGAAACCGCAAACTCCGACCCCATGAGGAAACCAAGAGGCGGCGACCGCAGGTGAACCTATCGACACCACGAAACTAGACCTGGTGCCACCATGAGACGCAGCCTCGCCGCCGTAGCGCTTGCGCTCCTCCTGAGCGTCGGGACCGCCGCCGGGAATCCCCGCGCCCAGCTTGAGTTCTGGACGATCTCCCTCCAGCCGTTCTTCACGGGCTACGTTCAAGGGGTGATCGCGCGCTATCAGGCGGCGCACCCGGACGTCGCCGTCCGCTGGATCGACGTCCAGCCCCAAGCCGTCGACCAGAAACTGCTCGCGTCGATCGCCGGCGGCGTGAGCCCCGACGTCGTGAACCTCAACACCGAGGGGACCCTGCGCTTGGCGGAGGCGCGCGCGCTCGTGGACATGGACGCGGCCGTGCCCGCCGACGTCCGGGCGCGCTACTTCCCCAACATCTGGGCATCGCTTCGGTACAGCGGGCGGACGTACGGGATTCCCTGGTACGTCGTGCCGAACGTCCTCGCGTACAATCGCACGCTGTTCGAACGCGCGGGCCTGGATCCGCAGCACCCGCCCGCGACCACGGACGCGTTCATCCGCGACGCCACGGTCATCAAGCAGAAGACCGGCGTGTACGGGTTCATGCCGAACGTGGACGGGGTCCGCATGCTCGCCGTTTTTCAGGAGGAAGGCCTGCCGATTTTGAGTCCCGACCGCCGGCACGCCGTGTTCGGCGGCCCCGCGTACGTCGCGCTCCTGGCGGCGTACGTGGACCTCTACAAGCACGACATGTTTCCCGACGATACGCTCCAGCACGGGTACCTCGGCGCGACCGAGCGGTACGCCGGGGCGCGCCTCGGGATGCTGACCACCGGTCCCCAGTTTCTGCTGCGCGTGAAGAACGACAGCCCGGACGTCTACAAGGACACGCTCGTGGCTCCGGCCCCCCACGGGCGGGGCAACGTCCTCGACCTGCCGACGATGGCGCTCGTCGTGCCGCTCGCAAGTCGCCACCGCACCGAGGCGGCCCAGTTCGCGCTGTTCGTCACGGACGACGACAACCAGCTCGCGTTCGACCACCAGGTGGTCATCTTCCCATCCACGCGGAAGGCCGCGGCGGACCCGTTCTTCGCGCGCGGCGGGGCGACGCCCGAGGACCGGGCTCGGGTGATCGCGGCGCGGGAATTGGGAGTCGCGCGGGATCTCACCGTGGTGGTTCCGCACAGCGATGAACTGTTCCGCGTTTTCAAGGACGCCATCGAGAACGCGTTCTACGGTCGGATGACGCCGCAGCAGGCGCTCGCGTGGGCGGCCCACGAGTGGGACGGCCGGCTGTAGGCGCCGCCCACCGCGGGATGGCCGTCCGTCGCACGCTGATCGCTTATCTGTTTCTCTTTCCCGCGCTATTGCTGCTCGGCGTGTTCACGTTCTACCCCGTGGTGTTCGGGACCGCGCTCAGCCTGTTCGAATACGACGTGATCTCGCCGCCTCGCTACGTCGGCGTCTCGCAGTTCCGGGCGCTGTGGACCGACCGCTACTTCTGGATCGCGCTCGAGAACAGCCTGAAGTACCTCCTCGTCGTGCCGGTGCTGCAGTTCTGCTCGATCGTGCTCGCGCTGTGGGTGCGCCGGCCGCTCCGCGGCATCGGGTGGTTTCGCGCCGCATACTACGTGCCCGTCGTCACGTCGATCGTGGTCGTCGGGCTGTTGTGGCGATGGCTGCTTGACGAGTCGGGCCTCGTGAACTACGCGCTGCTCAAGCTCGGGGTGATCCACGCGCCGGTGCACTGGCTGACGAACCCCGCGTTCGCCTTGTACGCGGTAATGTTCGTCACGCTGTGGAAGGGCCTCGGGTACTACATGGTGATCTACCTCGCCGGGCTCGAGGCGATCCCGGCGACCTACGAGGAGGCCGCCGCGATCGACGGGGCGGGTCCGACCACTCGACTGCTGCGGGTGACGATCCCGCTGCTCCGTCCCAGCATTCTGCTCGCCGGCACGCTGTCGGCGATCTCGGCGCTCCGGGTGTTCGAGGAGATGTACGTCATGACGGGCGGTGGCCCGGTGTACTCGACCTACACGATGTTCTACTACATGTTCGACCAGGCGTTCGGCTCGCTCCACCTGGGGTACGCCGCGGCGCTCGGCGTCGTGCTGGCCGCGGTCACGGTCGTTCTCGCCGTCGCGAACTTCCGGCTGCTGCGGCAGGGAGGGCTCACCTATTACTGACACCCGCACGGGGACCGCGGCGTCCCCAAGCCGCCGCCGGCGATCCGGCGGCGTGGTCCTATCGTACCTCGGGCTCACCGCGCTGGCGGCGGTGACGGTGTTCCCGCTCCTGTGGCTGCTGGCCACGTCGCTCCGCGCCACCGGCACGATTTTCGCGTTCCCGCCGGTCTTGATCCCGCGACCGGCGACCCTGGAGAACTTCGCGGGCGTGCTGAGCACGATGCCGTTCGCGCGCTTCTTCGCCAACACCGTGTACATCACGGGCGTCGGCATCGCGCTCACCCTGCTCGTGAGCGCGCTCGCAGGGTACCCGCTTGCGCGGATGCGGTTCCCCGGGCGCGACGCGATCTTCTATGCGATCGTCGGCAGCCTGATGCTCCCGCAGCACATGGGGCTGATCTTGAACTTCGTGACGCTGATGCGCCTCCACCTGATCGACACCTACGCGGCGGTGTACCTGCCGAGCGCCGCGAGCATCTTCGGGATCTTTCTGCTGCGCCAGGCCTACCTCGTCGTTCCGCAGGAGATCGAGGACGCGGCGCGGATCGATGGCGCCGGCGAGCTCCGCTTGTGGGCCCAGGTCATGCTGCCGCTCGTCACGCCGGCGCTCGCGACCCTCGCGATCGTCGAGTTCACCGGGTATTGGAACGCGTTTCTGTGGCCGTTGATCGTGCTCAAGTCGCCCGACCACTACCCGCTGGCCGTGGGCCTCTTGTATCTGTCGGGGTTGTTTGCGACCAATACCCGGTACATCGCCGCGGGCGCCGTGCTCATGACCGTGCCCGTGATCGTGCTGTTCCTCTTCCTCCAGCGGTACTTCCTCCGCGGCATCATGCTCGGCGCCGTCAAGTGAGGGTCGCGTTTCTCCCCCTGGACAACCGCCCGGTGACGCGTGACGCGTTCCTCGCGCTCGCGGCCGCCGCGGGGCTCGACGTCATCACGCCGCCGCGCGAGCGGCTCGGGGACCTCAAGCGGCCCGCCGATGTCGACGCCCTGTGGGAGTGGGTCCAGGGCGACGGCAGCGACGCGGACCTGCTCGTCGCCTCGGCCGAGCTCCTCGTGTATGGCGGGCTGGTGCCGTCCCGCATCGGCCGCGAGCCGCTCGACCGGTGCGTGGCGCTCGCCCGCCGGTGGCGCGAGGCCCGGCGGTTGGCCCCCCACCGGCGGCTGTTCCTGACCGCCAGCAACATGCGGCTGCCGTCCACCGCCGACAGCTCCGAGGAGCCGGACTATTGGGCGACGTACGGTCCCGACATCTTCGCCCACAGCTACCACGCCGATCGGTACGGCCGCACGCACGACCCCGAGTCCCAGGCCCGCGCGGCGGCCGCTCGGGCGGCCGTCCCCCCGGCCGTGCTCGCGGACGTCCGCTGGCGGCGCGCGAGGAACCTTGCCGTGCTGCTCGTGCTCGTGGACCTCGCCGCGGACGGCGTGCTGGACGCGCTCCTCGTGGGGCAGGACGACGCGGCGGAGTACGGCTGGACCCGGCGCGATCTCGGCGCCGTGGAGACCGCGGTGCGGGAGCGCGGCGCCTCCTCCCGCGCATGGGTGACGTACGGGACCGATGAACTCGCGGTCCGGCTGCTCGCCCGCGCCGTCGTCCAGGCCCGCGATGCGCGCCCGCGCGTGCGCGTCGTCTACTCGCACCCCGACAACCTCGGCGCGATCCCCCGCTACGAGGGCCAGGGGGTGGACGCCACCGTCACGTCGCACGTCGAGACCGCAGGATGCCGCCGGACCGCCGGCGAGGCGGACCTGGCCCTGTTCGTCCACAACTTCCCCGGCGCGCAGCAGGAGGCGCCGCACCAGCGGCCCTACGACGCGCGCGCCCTCGACGCGTTCCTGGACGCCCTCGCCGAGGCCGCGTCGCGGGGGCCGTGCGCGCTCGCCGACGTCCGATACAGCAACGGGGCCGACCGCACGCTCGTTGCGCGGGTGCTCGGATCGCCGTGGCCACGCGGCCTGCGCGCGTACGGCGGATGGAACACGCTCAGCAACACGCTTGGCATGGCGCTCGCGCAGGCGCTGGTCGCGCGGGGCGACGCGGGGCGCGAGTTCACGGTCCTTCGGCTGCTCGACGACTGGGCCTATCAGGCCGATATCCGGCAGCGCTTGGCGGTCGAGGTCCTGCCCGGCCATCCGGAGGCCTCGCCCCAAGATCTCGGCGACGCGTATCCGGCGTGCCGGGACGCGGCGCGCGCGTGGCTCGTGCGCGAATTCATCCCGCCGATCGAGCGCTGCCTCGGGTGCGCGATCGAGCTCCACCGTGTCGAGTTCCCCTGGCGGCGCCTGTTCAACATCGAGCTGGGGCTCCGGGTGCGGTGACGCGTTCAGTCCGCGGCGTCGTCCGGGTGTCTCCCTTTACACCGTCGACGGTGCCGGACCTCGTCGAGGTCTGGAACGCCGCGGCGGGCGATACGTTTCCGCTGCGTGAAGCGCTCTTCCGGCAGAACACCGTGGACGACCCGCATTTCGACCCCGTGGGCTGTCTCGTGGGGCGCGCCGTGCAGTCCGATCTGGTCATCGGTTTTTGCCTCGCCAAAGTCGCCCGCGTGCCGCTCGGGGCGGACGGGCTCCGCGCCGACCGCGGCTGGATCAGCATGCTGGCCGTCCGTCCGCACAGCCAGCGGCGCGGCGTCGGGACGGCGCTGCTCAGGGCCGGCGAGGCGTTTCTGCGGGCCCGCGGCCGGCGCCGATCGGTGCTCGGTGGCGACCCGGCGCATTTCTTCCCCGGCGTGCCCGACGACACCGGCGCGGCGCCGTTCTTCGCAGCCCGAAGCTACACGCTGCGGGGCGACGCCTACGATCTCCGGCGCCGGCTGCGCGACTACAAGACCCCGGCCGCCGTGGCGGCGGTCCGCTGCGCCAATCCGGACCTGGAGATCCGGCCTCTCGAGCCGCGCGACCGCACCGGCCTCCTCGCGTTCCTCGACGCGACGTTCCCGGGCCGATGGCGCTACACGGTGGCGCGGTTCCTCGACGGCGGCGGGCCGATTGGAGACGTGATGGGTATCGTGCGCGGGAGCGTGGTGCTCGGCTTCGCCCACCTCTTCCCGCCCGACGCCCGGTGGCTCGGTCCGAGTATTGCCTGGTCGCCGGTGGACCCCGGCGGCGGGGCCGCGACCCGCGTCGCGGGACTCGGGCCGATGGGCGTGTCGCCGGCGATTCGGGGCCGCGGTCTCGGCCTCGCGCTCCTCGATCGCTCGGTGGCGCACCTCGCGGCACTCGGCGCCGACGAGATGGTGATCGACTGGACGAACCTCCTGGGCTTCTACGGAAAACTGGGGTTCGCGCCGTACCGGCGGTATCGGGCCGGCGCACGGCGCCTCCGCCCGGCCGGTCGACGCCCTGCCCGGCCTGGGCTTAGTCGGTGAGCACCGACTCGGTCGTGCCCGCGTCGACCCGGACCAACCGATCCACCTTGAGCACGAAGGCGATGCCGCCGTCGGTGGGCCCGGCTGGCTCCCGCGAGGGACGCGTTCGCGTGATCACCTGGAGCGCGTCATCGACCTGGGCGTCCTCCGTCCCGATCAGCAGGGTCACGTTCCCCTTCTTCAAGAAGCCGCCCATGCTGGCGAGCTTGGTGACCTGCAGTTTTGCCGCCACCAGCGCCTCCATTACGACCGGTGCGTCCCGCTGCGTCACGACGGCAAGAATCAGCTTCATCTCAGTCGCATCATACGCGCGTTCCGGCTTCGGCTGCAAGGCGAAACCGCGTTCGACCGTCCGCGCCGACCTCCCCTCGCCTGACCGTCACGCCCACGTAGAGGACGTCAATGAGCCTGCGTGCGCCCGAAAGATGGACAGGCGCAGATGCCTCGCCGTCGGCGCGACCGACGGGCAGGGCCTTCTGGACTCCTTCAGGAAGTTGGGGGCACGGGAGGGCAACGTCCATGAATCTGCATCAGCGTCTGCTCGAGCGCGAGGCGGCGGGCACGCCGCTTCGCGTCGCCCTGATCGGCGCCGGGAAGTTCGGGTCGATGTTTCTCTCGCAGATCCGGCGCACCCCCGGGCTGCATCTCATCGGCGTCGCGGATCTGGCGCCCGAGCGTGCGCGGGCGAACCTGCAGCGCGTCGGCTGGCCCGCGGAACGCCTCGCCGCGCGTTCCCCCGGCGACGCCGTAGATCAGGGCACGACGTGGGTCGGGGATGACGCGACGGTGTTGATCCAACATCCGGCGGTTGATGTGGCGATCGACGCGACCGGTCATCCCCCGGCCGGCATCGCGCACGCGCTCGCGGCGATCGCCAACGGGAAGCACATCGTGATGGTGAACGTCGAGGCCGACGCGCTCGCCGGCCCGTGGCTCGCCCGCAAGGCCAAAGCGGGTGGGGTCGTGTACAGTCTCGCGTACGGCGACCAACCGGCGCTCATCGTCGAGCAGGTCGACTGGGCCCGCACGTGCGGATTCGAGGTGGTCGCCGCGGGGAAAGGCACCAAGTACCTACCGGCTTACCACCAGTCGACGCCGGAGACCGTGTGGACCCACTACGGTCTCAGCGCGGAGCAGGCGCGGCTCGGCGGCATGAACCCGCAAATGTTCAACTCATTCATCGATGGGACGAAGTCGGGCATCGAGATGGCGGCCGTGGCGAACGCGACGGGCCTCACACCGGCGCCCGACGGGCTGCGCTTCCCGCCGTGCGCCATCGATGACCTCCCGCGGGTGCTGCGTCCCGAGACCGACGGCGGTGCGCTTCGCCACAAGGGGCAGGTCGAGGTCGTCTCGAGCGTCGCGCGGGACGGCACGCCGGTGCCGCGCAATCTGCGGTGGGGCGTGTACGTAGTATTTGAGGCGGCGTCCGATTATGTCAGGCGGTGTTTCGCCGAGTACGGAATCGCGACCGACCCCGAGGGTCGCTACGCCGCGCTGTACCGGCCCTCCCACCTCGTCGGACTCGAGCTCGGCGTCTCCGTCGCCAGCGTCGGCCTCCGCGGCGAGCCCACGGGCGCGCCCACGGGATTCCGGGGCGACGTCGTCGCGACCGCGAAGCGCGACCTCGCCGCCGGCACGCTGCTCGACGGTGAAGGCGGGTTTACCGTGTGGGGCAAACTCCTGCCGGCCGCCGAGAGCCTCCGAGTGGGCGGCCTGCCGATCGGGCTCGCGGACGGCGTCACGCTGCGCCGCGCGGTCACGAGCGGGGCCGTCGTGCGATGGAGCGATGTCGTGGTGGACGAGAGCAGCGAGCCGGTGCGGGTGCGCCGCGAGATGGAAGCGATGTTCGCCGCCGACCTCGGAGGACCGGCGTCGACGACCTAGACGCTCAACGCGCCGGCGCGTCTGACGCGGGAACGATGACGGCCGCCCCGGCGAGCGCGGGGAACCGATGGGGCGTTGCGCCGTGCTGGGATGGGATCCCCGGGTTGGATGATGTGGACCGCCCCGCTAGCCAGCGCCGAATCGCTCGGGTTCGAGACGCCGCAAATCCTCGATGAATCCGGTCGTGTCCGGCGGATTGATGATGAACGAGCGTACCCACCCGCTGCGGCGGCGCAGCACGACGAAGCGGGACGGCCAGAAGTTGCACCAGTGTTCGTTCCACAGCGGCACGCGAAGACCACGCGCCTGCTCGACCCGCTCGATGTCGCTCACGAGGATTCGCCGCACGACCCATGAGCCGATGCGCACCTGGACCTCCGTCGGCGTCACGAGGAAGTTGAACGGTCCCACGGTGTCGCTCCGCATGTTGCATGGATCGGCGAGCGTTCCGACCAAAAAATCGGGAGGCGCTCGTCCAACCGGCTTCTCACCGTCTTCGGCCCTCGCCGCCGGTGCCTACTGCCCGTCAGCCGTTCTCCGGGGTTACCCCCGAAGTACACTTGACCAGCTTTCGGCGTCCACGTGCGCGAGCGTTTGAGTCGGCTCACTCGCCGGAGGGCTTGCGCCTCCACCATTACTTATAGCATGCCCCCGCGCACCGGGCAATCCGGAAACTCCGTTCGCGCGATTTCGGGACAATGTGGCTAGTATCGTGTGGATAACCGACACGAGGTACCCGGTGACCCCGCGCGCGCCCGGTTCGGCGGACCATTCCCGCGCGAGTGGGATCAGCTGCCCCGCTCCGCTCGTAGGAACGCGTCCAGGGCGGCCCAACCGTAGGCGACTTCCTCGGTCCGCTGTCCCGATGATCACACGCGTCGGGTACCCCACAAATAAGGGACCTACGGTCCGACCATCGTGCGCCACAGCCGAGCATACACCGGCCGCCCGGCCGCATCGATCGGCGTCCGCGCATCCGCCGCCACGCTGCCGTGGTATGCGTTCGCGATCGCCGGCAACACGGGCGCGGCGGGGTTGAGACGCGGCGGCAGCGTGACGACAAACTGGTGGGTGCCGCGCGGCGGGATCGGCCCGTCGGCAACCACGGGCGTTCCGGGGATCCCGAGCGTCGTGTAGGCGGCGAGCAGCGCCGCCGCACCGGCCTCATCGCGATGCACAACACCGTACCACCGGTCGGACGGAGTGGCGCTCGGCGCCGAGAGCCACGGCGCCATGCTGTGCGTCGCCACGACGTAGTCGGCGGGCCCGGACCACAGCACGACCCTGGCCACGGTGTGGGTCTTGGCCAGGAACGCCGCCATGCCTGCTCCCTGCGAGTGGCCGCCGATCGCGACGAGGTCCCATGCGACACGGCCGTTGAGCAGGAACCGGTCCCACCCGTCTGCAGGGTGCTCCTGCGCAAGATACGCGAGCAACTTCTCGAGCCGGTTCTGAAGGCCGTCGGCCGGAGCGACGATCACGCCGTCCGCCGCGCCCCCCAGGATCCGAACGGTGCGGACGCGGGCGCTGCAGCCGGGGTTGGGATTCCGCAGGCAGATCTGCCCGACCGCGCTGGCCTTCGGGTCCAAGGTGTCGTCAGCATACTCGAGCCCGATCGCCTTGTACCCCGCGCGCGCGGCCTCGTCCAAGATCCGTTGATACGCGACCGGGCGGCCCCAGGTGCCTGGAAGAAACACGAACAGCTTCCCGTTCTGCGGGACCGTGCGATCGTAAACCACGTCGTGATCCCGGAGGAAGCGGACGATCTGGGGATCCGTCTCGCGCGGCCGCACGCGGTACACGACGCGTCCAGGATCGGCCGCTAGTGGGCTGCGGGCACGCTCTGCCCCCGTGGATGGGCGGTCGTTGGCCGCGGCGGCGCGCCGCAACACGTCCCACGGGGCGACGAGCGGTTGGGGCCACACCGTCGTGGCCGCGAGGCTGCAGGCGAAGACGGCGCACAGCGTTGCGCAGGCGACACACCCGACCGCGCGGCGGCGCGCCCTCACCCCACAAGACAGACGAGTCGTCGATTCTCCTTCCGCGGCGGCGCCCTGTCGCCGCTTCGGGCACGACGATCTTAGCGCCTGCGGCCAGCCCGATAGTTCCTCGGGGGCCGCGACCTCACCGGCCGCCTGACGCGCCGGTTCCCCAGAGGTCCCAGACCGCCATGCTCGTCAACACGGCGGTCGGTGCCGCGAGCGCCCACAGACCCCAGCGGAACTCCGCAAACCCGCCGGTGAGCGCCCCGGCCAGGTACGATCCCCACACACCCGCCAGGAGCGCCGTGCCCCCTTGACGCGCGCGGCCCTCGACGCCTTGACCGCGGCGTCTTGCGCCGGTCAGCAAATCCGCCGCCACGTCGGTGGCCAAGCTGGTCAGCGTTCCGGTCACGTACGTGGTGGAGATCCGGTGTTCGCCCACCCGGCGCACCGCCGCGCTCTGGATGCCCATCGCGATGCTGAACAGCGCGATCAGCGCGAGCGCCCCGGGGGCCTCGACCGTCCCGCGCGCTCGTCCGAGGGCCGCGTCCCAGTACGCGAGGCCCGCGAGGAGCGCCGCGGCCTCTGCGGCTAGCAGACCCGCCAGCCGAATCTGACGCCGTGCCGCCACCCCGGCCAGCGTCGCGCCGACAAAGAACAGCGCGAGCGCAAGCAGAGCGCGTCCGGCAGCGCTCCACCGCCCTTCGCCGGCGAAGATGCCGAGCAGGACGGTGTTCCCGGTCATGTTCGCGGTGAACAGCCCAAGCGTGAGGTAGCCGACCGCGTCCAGGTACCCTGCGGAACCACCGAGCAGCAGAGCCACCCGGCGTCTCGGTGTCATGCGCTGCGCGGGGGGCATCGCCACGATGGGTCCCTCCGTCTCGCTACGGATTCGCCGGCGGGCCCGACACGCGCACCGGCGTATGGGATTCCCAGCACCGGGCGAACGATTCCTGCTCACGGGGCACGTTGACGCGTGTCGTGGTTCGAGAGTATCATGCAACCCGATGGACGCGCACGCCTCGATCGGTCAACTGTTCATGGTGGACTTCACGGGCTACGTCCCGAACGCCGACGTCGTCCGGTTGATCGAGCGCGAGGGCGTCGGCGGTGTGATCCTGTTCGTCAAGAACGTCGATTCGGCACACCAGGTAGCCGCGCTCACGAACGCGCTGCAGGAGATCGCGACGGGGGCCGGACACGCGCCGCTGCTCGTCAGCGCCGACCAGGAGGGCGGACCCGTGACCCGCCTCCCCCGGGAAGCCACCCACTTCCCGAGCGCGATGGCGTTCGGCGCGGCCGCGAGCGAGGCGCTCGCGGCGTCGGCCGCCGGCGTTACGGCCCGCGAACTGCGCGCGGTCGGGATTCGCATGAACATGGCCCCGGACGTGGACGTCAACAACAACCCCGCGAACCCCGTCATCGGCGTCCGGTCGTTCGGCGAGGACCCGCGGCTCGTCGCGCGGCTCGGCAGCGCGGTGGTCCGCGCCACGCAAGCCGCCGGCGTCCTCGCGACGGCGAAGCACTTTCCCGGGCACGGCGACACCGCGACGGACTCGCACCTCGATCTCCCGGTGGTGGCCCACCCGTCGGCGCATCTGGACGCGATCGAGCTCCCACCGTTTGTGGCAGCGATGCGAGCGGGCGTCGGCGCGGTGATGTCCGCGCACGTCGTCTATCCGGCGCTGGACCCGGACCGGCCCGCGACGTTGTCCCCGCGCGTGCTCGGCGTGCTTCGCGAACGGTTCGGGTTCTCCGGCCTCATCGTGACTGACTCGATGGCGATGCGCGCGATCACGGACCGGCTGTCCCCCGGCGACGCGGCCGTGCAGGCGATCCTGGCCGGCGTGGACATCGTGCTCGCATGCGGGCCCGTCGCGGCGCAGCAGGAGGCGATCGACGCGGTCCGACGCGCGGTCGCCGACGGGCACATTCCCGCGTCGCGCATCGCGGAGGCCGCCGCACGGATCGAGGCGGCGAAACGGCGGCTCGGCCTCATGGAGCGGGCGACCGTCAACCCGGACGAGGCCGCCTCAGAGGTCGGGGCGTCAGCCCATCGCGACGTTGCCGACCACGCCGCGGAAGCGGCGGTCACGCTCGTGCGCGGCGGCCGGTCGGCGGTCCCTCTCCCCCCCGGCCCGATCGCAGTGGCGGTGCTCGCGGACGCGGCGTCGGGTGTGCCCGAGCGGCTCGCGGCCGCGTTACGGGCCGTCGGGCGGGAGGCGGTCCCCGTCCCGCTCGGCGCCGACGCGATCCCGAGGGGCAGCGCGCTGGTGTTGGTGGTCGGACGGGACGTCGGAAACGGCGGGACCGCGGCGGACACGCTCGGCACGATCGTGCGTCGTGCGGTCGCCGGAGGGCCGGTCGCGGCGGTGGCGGTGGGCGTCCCCTACGGGCTCGCGCGTCTCCCCCGCGACATCGGGTGCCTGGCCGTGTACGGGTCCGACCCCGCGTCGCTCCGCGCCGCGGCACGAGTGCTGGCCGGGACTCTCCAACCCCGCGGGCGCCTACCCGTCACGCTCGCCGAGCCTCACGAGTCGCACCCGGAGACGATCGGCGAGGCGTGACAGCGCGGCAGGGTCTTTTCCGAGCAGCCCCCTGATTCCGGCGGGAAACGACTCCGCGATCGAGAGCGCCTCGCGCGTGGCCGCCAGCGCACCCGCGAGATCACCGCGCTTCGTGCGCGTTTTCGCGACTTCCTCGAGCACGTGCGCGCGCAGCCGGTCGGGTTCCGTCCAGGTGGCGGCCTCGGTCTCCCACCGCCTCCGGGCGGCGTCTGCGTCGCCTGCGGCCCGGTGGGCGCGCGTGACTTTCTGTAGCACCCGCCACCGGTCGCCGGGCCGATCGGTGGCGTCGAGCGCCCGCTCGAAACACTCGATCGCCGTGGCGTGCGCGCCCCGCCGGCCCACGAGCACGCCGGTCCCCTCCCAGTCGAGCGGCACCCCGGCGTCATGCGGCGAGCGCAGGATCCGCGCGACCTCTCCGTGCAGCAGCACCAACGCGAGCAGATCGGACCGGTTGTGGACGAGGATCGGGTTCAACGCGGAGCGGTCCGTGTCGCGGAGATACCGAACATAGATCCCGGGAATTTCCCATCCGGGCACGTCATCGTACCGCGGCGCGCCCAACACCTCGGCTTCAAGCGCGCTCAAGCGATGCGTCCCGAGCACGCGATGCCACAGGCGGCGAGCCGGATGGATCAGATCCGTGTGCACGACGAACGCGGCCGGCTGTTGCCGCGCGAGCACAAACCGGGCTTCGATGATCGGCCAGTCGAACCGCTGGCCGTTGAACGTGACCAAGCGCCGCGCCCGCCCCAACCGTTCCGCCAACGCCGCGAGGAGATGGCGCTCGGCGGAGAGGCGCCTGAGCAACAGTTGCTCGATGACCAGCCGATCGTCGTCAAGATACGCGAGCCCCACGAGGAACGCGTACGTCCCGGTGCCCCCGGCCAGGCCGGTCGTCTCGGTATCGAGCCAGACGGTGTGCGCCAAGTCGTCCACGTCGGCGAGCGTGCGGAGCGTGTCGCCCAGGACGCACCGTCCGTGCCGGTGCCCGCGTCCGAACGTGGCCCGCACCACTTCGACGCCGTCGCCCACCGGCGCCGGGCGCGCGACGGAGGCGATCGGCGCCGGCGCGCGGCTCGTCGTGGCGGGAGGTGCAGGGACGCGCCCCGCGCCGCCTACGCCGAGGCGCCGCAGCCGCTCCCGGACGCTGTCCGGCGCGGTCGTGGGAAGCGCGGGCTCAGGCGGGCACACAGACATGCTGGAGGAGATGCAGCGTGCGCCGCTTCGCCTCCGGGCCGAGCTCAAGGACGGGACCCACGCACGACGGGCACCCCTGCGCGCAGCCGCAGCGTTCGACGAGCGACGCCGCGGCGTCCAGCAGTTCCCCGCGTAGAGCGAACAACCGTTCCGCGAGGCCGACGCCGCCGGGGACCTCTTCGAACAGGGTCACCGTCGGCTCGCCCGTGTGCGGCGATCGAATCTCCACGGTGGAGCCGAGGTCTCGCGGGTCGGTCATCAGGTAGAGGGGCGCAACGTTCTGGAGCGCGTGCGCCACACCCAACAGCGCACCCTGGAGCGCGTCGGTGTCCATCTCGGGGACCCGGCCCCGCGGGAACACCCACCACGCTGCGGTGGTGTGCAGGGTCGTCTCCGGTAGGTGGATCGTCCCGAAGCCAACGTTCTCGTGCGTGGCGAGCCGCAGCTTCTTGAAGATCGTCGGCCGGAACGTCACGGCCGCCTCTCCGTGGGCCGCGTCCCGTTCGTGCGCGAACTCTTCCAGCACCCGCACGCCCACCGCGATCTGCGCGTCGGTGTAGTAGTCGACGTCCACGCGCCGGACGTACGCCTTGCGCTCGTCCCAGTCGAGGCGGTCCACGTGGAACTGTTGTCCCAAGTGGATGTAGATCGCGTCCTCGTGCACGAACGCCGGCGCGGACGGGAGGTCAATCTCGCCGATGACGCGCGGCCGGGGCTCCGTCGTGTCAATGATCACGACGTTCTCCTCGCTCGCGCTCCTGAGGCTGATCCCCTCGGCAGGGTACGCGTCGGCCACGTAGTGCCAGGCGTCGGCGTCGTGGTGCAGCACGCCCTGCTCCTCCAGGTACGCCAGGATCTCGGGCAGCGTGCTTGGACCGAACGTCTCGCCGTCGCGCACCGGCAGCTCGAACGCCGCGCACTTCACGTGGCTGGCCAGCACGAGAAGGTTGTCGGGGTTGATTCGAGCCTCCTCGACGGGCTGGTCGAACAGATAGCCGGGATGCGTCGCGATGAACTGGTCGAGGGCTCCGCTCGTCGCGACGAGCACCGCGAGCGAGCGGTCGGCTCGGCGTCCGGCACGCCCCATCTGCTGTCGCGTGCTCGCTATCGTCCCCGGGTAGCCGACGAGCACGGCCGCCGAGAGCTGGCCGATGTCGATGCCGAGCTCGAGCGCGTTGGTCGCCGCCACGGCGCGCACCGCGCCGCTGCGGAGCCCGGCCTCGATCTTCCGCCGCTCGTTCGGGAGGTAGCCCGCCCGATATCCGCAGATCGCGTCGGGATCGAGGTGGTGGCGCCGGGCGGTCTCGCGCAGGTATGTGGTCAACAGCTCCGCCCGGAGCCGTGTCCGCGCGAAGAAGATCGTCTGGACGCGGCCCTTCAACAGTTCCTCGGTCAGCGCGACCGACTCCCGCACCGCGTCCCGCCGAATGCCGAGCGCCGGGTTCACGACCGGCGGGTTGTAGACCGCGATCGTGCGCTCGCCGCTCGGGGCCCCGCTCTCGTCCAGTACGGTCACGGGCCGGCCGATCAGACGCGCCGCGTGTTCGCCGGGGTTGCCGATCGTCGCCGAGCAGCAGATGAACTGCGGGGTGCTCCCGTAGAACCGGCAAATGCGCATGAGCCGTCGCAGCACGTTCGCCAGGTGCGATCCGAACACACCCCGGTAGTGGTGCAGCTCGTCGAGCACCACGTACCGGAGGTTCTCGAACAGGCGGAGCCACTTCGTGTGGTGCGGCAGGATCGCGGTGTGAAGCATGTCCGGGTTTGTGACCACGATGTGCCCGGCCGCGCGGATCGTGCGGCGCGCGTCGCCGGGCGTGTCCCCGTCGTACGTGTATGCGCCGATCTCGACGCCGAGTGCCGCGATAAGCTGCTGCAGTTCGTCCACCTGGTCAGCCCCAAGGGCTTTCGTCGGAAACAGGTACAGCGCACGCGGCCCGCCCCCGCGGAGGATCGCGTCGAGCACGGGGAGGTTGTAGCAGAGCGTCTTGCCGGAAGCCGTCGGGGTGACGACGACGACGTCGCGTCCCGCGCCGATGTCGTCGAATGCTCGAGCCTGATGCGTATAGAGCCGGCTGATGCCGCACCCGGCGAGCGCCTGGCGCAAGCGGGGGTCAACGCCGCCCGGAAAGTCAGCGTATTGGGGAGGCTTCGCCGGAAGCGTGTGCCACGCCGTGAACTGCGGCGCGAAACGAGGACGCGTTCGATAGGCGTCGAGGATCTGCTCCAATGTCATGCGTCGCCCCCTGGTGCGTTCACCGGCGTCATGATGATGCGCGGATCACCCGCGACAGGCTTCAGCGCAGGCTAACAGCTGTTCGCGAACGCACGTTCGTCCTCGGCCCTCGCGAATCCTCCCGCGACGCCCGGAGATCCCACGCGGGCACGCTTGCTTGTGAATCGAAGAACCAGAGCCACCGCGTCGAAGGCCACGCCCACATCAACAAGGGGAGACCGCGATGCGGAGATTCGGGGCCATTGTGATGGTCTGCATCCTGTGTGGCGTTCGCCCCGGTCACGCCGGTCAGGCCGGCGGCGTCGTCGTTGGGGTGAATGTGTACAACGAAGGATTCATCTCCCGCACCGCTCAGGACGTGGAAATCGCGCGGTTGGCGCAAACCGGCGTGAAGATCATACGGACGAGTCTCGGTGCCAACACGATCTATTTCATCACCCAGGCGTTTCAGCACGGCATAGGTTCCGTGGTGATCGTGTATCCCTTCAATGGGTCCAAGGCCACGCTGAAGGGGCCGTGGGCAGAAATCCCGCTTTCGGAATCCCACCCACAGGGGTTCCGCGAGTGGTTTCAACCACTGCTCGACGAGTTGGAGACGGCCGGCGTGCGTCTCACCGCCATTGAGCTTGGCAATGAGATCGACACCTCAGGCTACAACGGTGATCTTGCCGACCCCGGGGGCGGACGCGTGCTGGGCATATCGGACCTCAACAATCCCTATGATCCTGAAGCGCACGTAGTCGCCGGCGGATATCGAGCGTATCTCGAGGTCATGGCGGCGCTGCAGGTTGTGCGGGACCATTCCAAACTGAACACGGCCACGCCCATTCTCTTGGCTGGCTTGGCGGATTGGGGGCTGCCGTCACCCACGCCCTGGGACAGGAAGGTGGGCGTGAGTGTCCCGGATACGAGTCAGTTTCTGCGTCAATACGGCATGGACAAACTGGTTGATGGTTATGGCGTGCATGTCTATGCGAACGGCGATCCGCGCAGGTCGATCTCGGCACGCATTTCGGAGCTTGAACAGAAGAAGATTTTCGCGGAGTGCGGACCAGGCACCAAGCCGTGCTGGCTGACGGAATGGGGGTTCGGCAACCCCGATCAATCCTGTCCGCTCAACGACGAGAAGCGGATGCAGGCGATTGAGGCCGAGCGCAGTGCGTTCAAACAGTTTATGGGTAGTGTCAAGTCTTTTGTGTAAATTCCCGTGAGGGAGAGCGTCTCGCCTGGCGTCTGTTCGTAGCCTGGAAGATCGCATAAACAATGCGCTCGCAACTGGCGACGTTGGTGAAGCACGTCATCGGACGCGTGCGGCGG